>JBGVLD010000089.1:0-11048 GCA_045124075.1 Agathobacter sp. | reverse complement strand
GAACTTGATAATACCAATGTTTACTGAAGGATGTAATCTTAATCCTCCCTTGTATGGTCCAATTGCATTGTTGAACTGTACACGATATCCAACGTTAACCTGAACCTGTCCCTTATCATCTACCCAAGGTACACGGAATTTGAACTGTCTATCAGGCTCTACAATTCTCTCTAAAAGAGCCTCTTTTCTATAGAGTTCCTCATTTGCGTCAATTACTGGACGTAAGGATTCTAATACTTCCTCTACTGCCTGTAAAAATTCTGGCTCAGAAGCGTTTTTTGCTTTTACTTTCTCAAGTACTTCATCTACGTATGACATACTATATATCTCCTTTTGCAAAAATTTGTTATATACATCAACACTGCTATTGTATATGAAAATGAAAGATTGCACAAGAAAAATCTGCAAATTTTCTATAACAATAATTCATCTTACCTATCATCCTTTTTTATGGAATCCCAGCTTTGATACTGACTTTCCTCAGTTTCATCCCAATAAACAATGTTAAAGTAATCCACTAATTTTGCAAGTGCATAAATCAAAACTGTCATTTCCTGTTCTGAAAGTCCA
This sequence comes from Agathobacter sp., assembly GCA_045124075.1. Taxonomy (GTDB): domain Bacteria; phylum Bacillota; class Clostridia; order Lachnospirales; family Lachnospiraceae; genus Roseburia. Next base: position 10,478 of record JBGVLD010000089.1, on the reverse strand, counting down.
TCTCTTGCATGTTCGATCATCTGGCGATGAAACTGTTCATGATGATAATAAGCCATTTTCCCTTTTTCCAATAGCGATGCCTTCACAACTCGCTTATCATCTATGCTTCGCTTCCGTTCTACATAGCCTTTTTTTTCAAGAGCATCCATTGCCTTTGTTAAAGTCCCCATGGTAATATCCAGACTATTTGCAATTTCACTCATTTTCTTAGGCTCATCTACACCGACAGCTTCTATAATATGCATATCATTAGCGGAAATATCCTTAAACTCATCAGTAATCAGGCATTTCGCTTCGATTTCCAGTATGTTCTTAAATACCCGAACTAAAAGTTCATTTAAAGTTTCGTCAAGTGTCATTTTTCCCTCTCTATCTGTTACCAGGAAAGTACACAGGCTCCCCAGGTAAGTCCTGCACCAAATCCGGCAAGCACAACTTTGTCTCCGGACTTTATCATTCCATCTTTACAAACTTTATCAAGCAGAATTGGTACACTAGCAGCAGAAATATTTCCACATTCCTGAATATTCGTAGGGAATTTTTCTATTGGCTGGCCCAGACGTTTTGCTACCCCTTCAATAATTCTTAAATTTGCCTGATGCAAAATATAATAAGAAACCTCATCTGGTGTTAATCCGGCCTGCTCTAATGCCTGATTAATGGCTGCTGGTACTGTTTTTACTGCAAATTTATATACTGCCTGACCATCCATATGTACATAAGACAATGGAGATGGTTCTTTTCCTGCAAATGGATTGCTGGTAGTACGATTCACACAGGATAAAACCATACCATCTTTTCCCTTTGCGCCCTGCACCATTCCCAGAACACAGTCTTCTTCATCACTTACTACTACAGCACCTGCACCATCGCCGAACAATACACAGCTACTGCGGTCATTCCAATCCATAAGCTTGGAAAGAGTTTCTGCACCAATCAAAAGAGCTTTTTTCGATCTTCCGGCTTTCATATAAGCATCCGCAATTGCCATATCAAATAAGAAACCGGAGCAGGCTGCATTAATATCAAACGCAACTGCATTATCTGCACCAATCTCTGCCTGAACCTGAGCAGACAGCATCGGGATAATATTATCGGAAGAAACTGTCGCTGCGATGATCAAATCCAGTTCCTCTGGCTGAATGCCTGCGTCTTCCAAAGCTTTTTTTGCAGCAATAACACTCATGGAAGTGGTAGTTTCATCTGTTGCGATATGTCTTGCTTTTATTCCTGTACGGGTGGAGATCCACTCGTCAGAGGTATCCATTATTTCTGCCAAATCATGATTAGTTACGATGCGTTCTGGAAGACAACTTCCTGTTCCTATAATTTTCACGACACGTTCTCCTTTTCCTCTCAAATCAAAACTGCGCTCCGTTCACCCGAAGTGCAGTTTGATCTACTTTCTATTCTTAGAACTGACGGAAACGCGCATAGCGCTCTTCTCTTAGTTCTTCCTCTGTCATATTTTGTCTCTTCTTTAAAAAGGCTTTCATATTGCCCTTCATGTAATTTGCGATAGATACTAATGCATCATCATCCGCTGTTCCATATTCTGGAATAATATCTTCGATAATGCCCAATGATTTTAAATCCTGGGCAGTAATATGCATGACATCAGCAGCTTCCTGCGCACGGCTTCCATCTTTCCATAAAATAGATGCAAATCCTTCTGGTGAAAGAATGGCATAAGTTGCATTTTCCATCATCCATACTTCATTTCCTACTGCTAAGGCTAAAGCTCCACCACTTCCGCCTTCGCCAATCATCAGACAAAGTACTGGCACTTTCAGACCTGACATCTCATAAAGATTACGGGCAATTGCTTCACCCTGTCCATTTTGCTCTGCTTCCAATCCTGGATATGCTCCTGAAGTATTTACAAAAGTAATGATTGGACGTCCAAATTTTTCTGCCTGCTTCATAAGGCGAAGTGCTTTTCTATATCCTTCTGGTGAAGGCATTCCATAATTGTGATCCATACATGCCTGTAAGTCACGACCTTTATTTACACCGATAACGGTTACAGGCTGACCATCTAAATATGCTACACCACCAACAATTGCTGGATCATCCCGGTAAGCGCGGTCTCCATGGAATTCCATGAAATCATCGAAAATTGCATTAATATACTCTACAGCCCCCAGACGTTTTACCTGACGAACTTCTTTTACTTTGTCCCATGCCAAAAGCGGATTGGTCTTTGCAGCTCTCTCCTTCATCAGTTCTGTTGGCTCGTAAATATCATCATCACGAAGTGGATCAAAATTTGCAAATCCCTTTGCTGAATGATGCATTTTTAAAATCTGATATAAAGTTATTTTCAGCTGGTCTCTTGTTACAATGGCATCTACGAAGCCATGCTGTAACTGAAATTCTGCTCTCTGGAATCCTTCCGGAAGTTTCTGACCGATTGTCTGCTCGATTACTCGTGGTCCAGCAAAACCGATCAGTGCGCCAGGCTCTGCCAGGATAATATCTCCTAACATAGCAAAACTTGCGGTTACACCACCAGTAGTAGGGTCTGTGAGCACTGGTACATATAAAAGACCTGCCTCTGAATGTTTCTTAAGGGCTGCGGATGTTTTTGCCATCTGCATTAAGGATACGATTCCTTCCTGCATTCTGGCACCACCGGAACAGCAGAATAAGATAACAGGAAGTTTCTTTTCTGTTGCCCGCTCTACTGCTGCAGTGATTCTTTCACCTACTGCATACCCCATGCTTCCCATGAAGAATCTGGCATCAATAACACCAAGAACTGTTTTCTCACCGTAGATACTTGCTTCACCGATCTTCACACCTTCGGTCAACCCTGTTTTTTCCTGAACCTGTTTTAACTTATCTTCATAACCTTCAAACTGAAGAGGATTGTTTCCCTGAACTTCCTCGAACCATGGCTCAAAGCTCATAGAATCAGTTACCATTTTAATACGGTTTTTTGCCCGGACACGGAAATAATATCCACACTCATAACATACATATTTTCCTTTTACAACTCTCTGTTTGAAAAGTTCTTTTCCACAGGAAGGACAGGTAAGCATTTCTAAAGCAGCGTCTTTTACTGCTTCTTTTTTGCTTTCTGCTTCTTTTGTTTTATTTAAAGTTGCATATTTTTTCCCGAAAAGATTAATTTGCTTCATTTATATCACCTTATCCAATCGCAAAGGTTAATTCTGCCATGCAGACAACTTTTCCATCTACATAGGCGGTTGCTTTTCCTACACCAATTGGCCCTTTTACTTTAATAATTTCCGTTTCCAACATAAGTGTATCTCCTGGCAGTACTTTCTGCTTAAATTTTGCAGAATTGATTCCTGCAAAATACGCAGTTTTTCCTTTCCATTCCTCTTTGGAGAGAATCGCTACTGCTCCAGTCTGCGCCAATGCTTCAATAATCAGCACTCCTGGCATTACCGGATTCCCTGGAAAATGTCCGGTAAAATGTCCTTCTGAAAAAGTAACATTTTTCTTTGCCACTGCCCGAACACCAACTTCCAATTCTTCTACTGTATCAATCAGTAGAAATGGATGACGATGTGGCAGAATTTCCATGATCTGACTTGTATTTAAAATTGACATATTAACCCTCGTATTTCTTAATTAAGATACTTGCATTGTGACCACCAAAACCTAAGGAGTTACTTAAAGCATATGGAACTTCTTCATTATATGCTTCTTTACAGTAATTTAAGTCAATTTCCTCATCCGGTGTTTCGTATCCTACTGTTCTATGAATAAAGCCTTCTTCTACTTCCTTTACACAGGTAATGAATTCTACTGCACCTGCTGCTCCTAATAAATGTCCGATCATGGACTTTGTAGAATTTATCTTTAACGCCTCAGCATGTTCTCCAAATGCCAGACGGATTGCTCTTGTCTCAAATAAGTCGTTGTGGTGAGTTCCTGTACCATGAGCATTGATGTAAGTTACATCTTCTGGATTTACAGAAGCATCTTTCATCGCATTTGTCATTGCTCTTGCCGCACCTTCGCCACTCTCTGCCGGAGAAGTAATGTGGTATGCATCTGCAGAACATCCATATCCAACAACTTCAGCATAAATCTTCGCGCCTCTTGCTTTTGCGTGTTCCAGTTCCTCTAAAACAACAATACCAGCACCTTCACCCATTACGAAACCACTTCTGTTCTTATCAAATGGCAGAGAACACTTTGTTGGATCCTCTGAGGTAGATAAAGCAGTTAATGCCTGGAAACCAGCAATACCTAATGGACATACAGAACCCTCTGTTCCACCAGCGATCATAATATCTGCGTCTCCATACTGAACGCTTCTGAAAGCTTCTCCAATGGTGTTTGTTCCTGTTGCACAGGCTGTTACAACGTTGATGTTCTTTCCTTTTAATCCAAAATGAATAGATACATTTCCTGCAGCCATGTTAGAGATCATAAGTGGTACGAAAAGAGGATTTACTTTAGATGGTCCTTTTTCTACCAGTTTCAGATGCTCTCTTTCCATTGCTGGGATACTTCCGATACCAGAACCCACTGCACAACCTACCATATATGGATCTTCTTTTTCCATATCAAGTCCGGCGTCCTCAATCGCTTCTTTTGCTGCTGCTACTGCATACTGGGAAAATAATTCCATACGCTTTGCAGCTTTGAAATCCATGTAGTTCTTTCCTTCAAATCCCTTTACTTCTGCTGCAAGTTTACTCTTAAAATCAGTGGTATCAAAACGTGTGATCTCACCGAAACCAATTTTTCCTTCTTTTACACTATTCCAGAATTCTTCTACACTTAAACCGATTGGAGTAATGGCTCCCATTCCGGTTACTACAACTCGTCTGCTCATCTTCTTTTCCTTTCCGGCTTTAAGCCATTCCACCATCTACAGATAATACCTGACCGGTAATATAGTCAGAATCTGGAGATGCAAGAAACAGTACTGTCTTTGCTACATCTGCTGTTGTTCCGGGTCTTCCCATTGGAATCTGCTTTAATAATGCTTCTTTCGCATTTTCCGGGATAGCGTCTGTCATTTCTGTAGAAATGAATCCTGGTGCTACTGCATTTACATTAATTCCTCTGCCAGCCAGTTCTTTTGCTACTGCCTTGGTCAGTCCAATAACGCCTGCCTTGCTGGCTGAATAATTTGCCTGTCCTGCATTTCCCATAACACCAGAAACAGAAGAAATATTCACAATCTTTCCACTTCGCTGTTTTAATAAATAACGGGATGCATGACGAATTACATTGAAACAACCTTTCAGGTTGGTATCTAATACTGCATCAAAATCATTTTCACTCATACGCATGATCAGACCATCTCTGGTGATGCCTGCGTTATTTACGATAATATCTAAATGACCGAACTCTCCTATAATATACTCGATCATTTTCTGACATGCTTCAAAATCAGATACATTGCAGCCATATGAAATTGCATTTCCTGCATTTTCTTTAATTTCGGCTACTGCATTTTCTGCTGCTTCTTTGGAACCGTTGTAATTTAAAACTACGGTTGCGCCAGCCTGAGCTAAAGTCTTTGCGATTTCCTTTCCAATTCCGCGGCTTGCGCCGGTTACAAGGGCGATTTTACCGGTTAACATATTTATTAAAATCCTCCATAGTATCAATATTTACAGCGGTTATATCTCTGTTTATCTTCTTTAAGAAACCACACAAGGTACGTCCTGGTCCAATTTCCACGAACTCGTCTGCTCCATCTGCGATCAATTTCTCAACTGTCTGCTGCCATTTTACTGGTGCACAGACCTGTTTTGCCAATAAATCTTTGATTGGCTCTGTAGTAGTAACATAATCTGCTGTTACGTTTGCCAGATATGGAATCTGTGGTTCATTTACTGTAACATCTGCGAGACTTTCTGCTAAACGCTCTCCTGCGTCTTTTAACATCTGGGAGTGGAATGGTCCACTTACTTTTAATGCGACCACACGTTTTGCTCCAGCTTCTTTACATCTTTCTCCAGCTTTCTCTACTGCTTCCTGGGCACCTGTAATAACAATCTGTCCTGGGCAGTTATAGTTTGCAACAGAAACTACCTGATTCATTTCCTCTGCAGTCTTTGTGCAGATTTCGTCGATTATAGTCCCATCCAGTCCTAATACAGCACTCATGGCACCACCTGTTGGAACTGCTTCCTGCATATAGATTCCTCTTTTTCTTACAAGAGCGAAAGCGTCTTCCATGGAAAGTACACCTGCTGCAATCAAAGCTCCATATTCACCAAGACTTAAACCTGCAGTTACGTCAGCTTCAATTCCTGCCAGACGAAGTGCTGTTAAGATTGCAGCTTCTGTTGTTACCATAGCAATCTGTGTATACTCAGTAATATTGATCTGCTCATTTTCTGTGAAACACAGTGCTGGGATATCCAGTCCTGTCACTTCACTTGCCTTGTCATAAATTGCCTTTACTTCTGGCATTGTGTCATAGAACTCTTTGCCCATTCCTACGTACTGTGCTCCCTGTCCTGGAAACATAAATACCCGTTTTCCCATAATCGACTCCTTTTTCTGCAATTATTAGGCATAAGAGAAAATTCTCTTATGCCTTTATCTTAATTTCCTAAATTCAATAATTTTGCTCCAGTCATGAAATCTGCAATAATGTCTGCACAGCTTTCCTGCTTAGTAACAAGACCAGCACTCTGTCCAGCCATTACACTGCCGAATTTTACATCACCTTCAACTACTGCTTTTCTTAAAGCTCCAAGAGTAAGCCGCTCTAACTCATCCAGGCTTGCTCCTTCCTGCTCCATCTTTAAGTACTCTCTGGTCATCTGATTACGAAGTACTCGAATCGGATGTCCTGTAGAACGTCCTGTAACTTCAGAATCAATATCTTTTGCTTTGATAATCTTTTCTTTGTAATTCTCATGAACAATTGATTCTTTTGAAGCTACAAATCTGGTTCCTACCTGAACTGCCTCTGCTCCCAATGCAAATGCTGCTGCAAATCCTCTTCCGTCTGCAATTCCACCAGCCGCGATAACCGGAATGTTCACTGCATCAACTACCTGTGGAACCAGCGTCATAGTCGTCTGAGCTCCAATATGTCCACCAGACTCAGTACCCTCTGCGATTACCGCATCAGCACCGCCTCGCTCCATCATTTTTGCAAGAGCCACACTGGCCACTACAGGAATAATCTTTACTCCTGCGTTTTTCCAGAGTTCTATATATTTTCCTGGATTTCCTGCTCCAGTAGTAACAACCTGAACCTTTTCTTCGGCAATGACCTCTGCAATAAGGTCAGCTTCTGGATTCATTAACATGACGTTAACTCCAAATGGACGGTTTGTTTCTTCCTTCGCTTTACGGATCTGGTCTCTTACCCAATCAGCTGGTGCTCCGCCTGCGCCGATGATTCCAAGACCACCTGCGTTGGAAACTGCACTTGCCAGCTCATGAGTTGCTACCCATGCCATACCACCCTGAATTACTGGGTATTCAATTCCAAGAAGTTTTGTAATTCTTGTTTCCATTATGCTTCCACACCTTTATTTTTGAGATAGTCCATAACTTCTCCAACAGTTGTAAGTTTCTCTAAATCTTCAGAAGGAATTTCTGTTCCAAATTCTTCTTCCATAGACATAATTAATTCGAAAAGATCTAAGGAATCTGCTCCTAAATCATCTTTGAAGCTTGTTGTTTCTGTAATGCTGTCTGCATCTACTCCTAACTGGTCTGCGATCATTTCTTTCATTTTTTCTAACATAATTGTTTTCTCCTTTATTCTGTGCATTTTCATTTTATTTCGAAATATTTTGATTAGCAAAATATTTACTAAGCGAAGTATATTCCCGCTGGAAAGAATTGTCAATAGGTTTTGTAAAATTTATTTTGACTAGCAAAATATTTTAACAGTTTGTTCATAATTCAGTTACGAAAAACTGACAAGTATCGCATCCGTTGATTTTTTTCGTAATAGTCAACTGTTAATCCATTGCCAAATTATTGTTCCTCAACAATACTTATATTAAGGTAGAAATGCAACTACCTATTAACATTACGAAAATCCTACCATATATCTTAGCTGGTATCTTTTGCCTCATGTCAACCACCTGTACCTCTATTTCCATGGAAGGGAAAAAATGGTGGATTGCAAAAAGCCTGCCAATAAAAACAAAGGATCTGCTTGATAGTAAGCTCCTGCTAAACTTAAGTCTCATCCTACCGTTTTTCTTAGTGTCAGAAGTACTGCTGGTCATAGCCATAAGACCTGATTTTATAGAGCTTTTGTGGATTCTTGTGATTCCGGTTGTTTTGATTTTGTTTGGATGTGTATTTGGGATTACTGTCAACTTGAAAATGCCCGTATTTGATTGGGAAAATGAAGTAACAATTGTAAAGCAGAGCGCCTCTTCCATGATTGGTAGTCTGGCGGGTTTTGTAATGTCCTTGTTATGTATGGTGCCAGTTCTGCTCATCCCAGCTGCATATGGGAACCTGGTCAAATTGGCAATTTGTATTTTGATGCTCGGTCTGACTGGTTTACTATATAAGAAAAATAATGCTGTAAATCTGCAGGAACTTTAAGGTTTAAGAAAAGGAGGCATACCAATTTGCCTCCTTTACATTACGTTTTGCTTGTTTCTAATTCTTTTCCATTTAATACGGTTTCTACCAACTTATCACCTTCATATCGAAGCTTTAACGAAAAGAACTCTTCCTGCTCTTCCAGCAATTTGAAAAAGACCTTGTCTCCTTCCCATATAGGAAGATCATATACATCCGTCTTTTTTACCCATTCCAGATTGCCTTCATTACATTCTATCATTTCACCGGTATATCCATCCGCTGTATATAAAAACATATACTCTGTTGGATAGATATCTGTACTGAAAGTGATAATTCCACGCAACTTCCAACTGGTCAGTTCTAGTCCGGTTTCTTCACGCACCTCACGAAGCAAACACTCTTCTGGCGTTTCAGACTCTTCAAAATGTCCCCCTACCCCAATCCATTTGTTTTTATTAATGTCATTTTCTTTTTTCACACGATGCATCATCAAGTAACTATCATCGCGCTCGATATAACAGAGTGTGGTTAAATTGCTTCGCATATGTCTTTCTCCTTAAATTTTGCATTTATTATACAACATTTTAATGCAAGAAGAAAGGCTTCCGAGATTTTCTCCGAAGCCTGTACTTTTACAAATAAGTTTCTAATTCTTCTATCATTTTTTTCTCAAGAGAAATTAATTTCTCACATAATTCGGTACTCTTATCATTCGCACCTTTACATTCATTCTTTGTCTCTGTCAGAGTCTTAATTCCCATATTACAGCCATCAATCAACAGACTGGCAACTTCATTATTGCCTTCATTCATGGACAATTTTAGTTCTGACTGCATCCAGGAAAAAGCTTTTGCAATTGTGCCAGGCTCTTTGGATGGTTCCCCTGTTTCATTGAGCATCTTGTGAATTTCTGCCCCCAACTCAATATGTTCTTTATTGTATCGAAGAATCACTTCTCTTAAAGTAGGGTCATCTACATGGCCTTTGATCTGCTCTAAGCTTTCTATTGCCATGGTACAGCCTGCACAGCACTGCTGTAACAGCTCCACTGTGTCTGTGGTCTGATTCTTTTCTGTCATTGCTACTCCTTTCCAAAAACAATCCCTTTCATTTTAGATGGAACGGTGTTTTTGCCAAAATTTATTTTTAAGGTAGTGTGTGCAGAAAAGTGGGGAATATACGTCCTTCTAGCAAATTTCATACTGCATCATTTCATATTTTAACTTTGTTCCTTCCATAATCTCTGCCGGAAGCAATGCTCTTGCTACTAATTTTAAATCAGCAGATGGATCATCCATACGGCGAAGATTCGCATAATCACCATCAATTGATGCTACTTCATAAAAAATTGTTTCAAACATAATGTATTCCTCCTAAGAGAACTCTCTATTTCCCGGTTGTGTTTCCCGCATAGAGAAATTCTTTAAATGCATGTCAGAGTTGCCAATTACAAAAGAAAACACTACTCTTAAAAATAATTCTGACAAGTCATATCCTGGATATATAGAATATCTTTTTATGATTTTACTGCAGCTTTCATAAGAACCTTTATATTTATCCTGCGTCAAACGATTTGATAATTGGCAAAAATCTTCCATAGCATACATTTGAATCGAGTCTCCCTCTATGCTACGATCTACGCGCTTTGTAATATATGCATATTGGTCATTCATCTTGATCAAAGCATGAGGAACTGTTTTAATTCCAACTATGGCAGCCATGCGCATCGCCAGATCTTCAAATTCAGGAAGCAATGGATAAAGTTCTGTTTGCGGTTTCAAAATGTAACCAGTAGGATAATCTACTATTGTAAGTCTCGCCTCCTGCTCCTGCGACAAATGTAATGATAACTTCTTTTGTACCCCCGGTACTGTCAATCCTTTGTTCACTGCTGCATTGGCCAATTTATCTAACTCAGCTTCTGATATATCCAATTTCGGCATAACTCCTGAGCTAAAGAATTTTTT
>JBGVLD010000088.1:0-15624 GCA_045124075.1 Agathobacter sp. | reverse complement strand
GAGGGTGACAGCGTAGTAGTTAAGCGTCAGTACGAAGACAGATATCACGTATTAAAGGCTAAAATGCCATGTCTTATCACAGCACTTTCTGAGTTAAATGAGCCAAGATACATGACTCCAGGCGGAATCTTTGAGGCACTTGACAAAGAGGTTACTGTATGGGGAAGAGCTGATCTTAAGGATGTTGATGATTCAAACCTTGGACTTAAGGGTTCACCAACAAAGATTGCAAAGGCTTCTGACAAGGTACCTAAGGGAGCAGGAGAGAAAGTTAATCTTGATCCAACAGAGTCAGTTAATTACCTTATGGAAAAATTCAAAGAGAAACATATCGTCTAGGAGGAAATAAAATGGGCTTAGAAGCATATAAGGGCGTATATATCTACGCACAGCAGGTAGACAATGAAATCAGCTCAATCGCTTTTGAATTAATCGGAAAAGCGAAAGAATTAGCTGCAGATTTAAATACTGATGTAACAGCAGTACTTCTTGGATCTAACGTAAAAGGATTAGTTGATGAATTAGCTGAATATGGCGCAGACAAAGTAATCGTTGTGGATGATCCAGAATTAGAGACATACAGAACTGAGCCATATGCTCATGCATTAGCTTCTGTAATCAATGAATACAAACCAGAAATCATGTTAGTAGGTGCAACAGCAATCGGTCGTGATTTAGGACCAACAGTTTCTGCAAGAGTAGCAACTGGTCTTACAGCTGACTGTACCGTACTTGAGATTGGTGATTTCCCACTGAATCCAGTAGCAGGACAGGAACAGAAACACAATCAGTTACTGATGACTCGTCCAGCATTCGGTGGAAACACAATCGCAACAATTGCTTGTCCTGACAACCGCCCACAGATGGCAACTGTTCGTCCAGGTGTTATGCAGAAACTTCCAAAAGAAGCTGGAAGAAAAGCAGAAGTGATTGAATACAATCCAGGATTTACTCCAAACAACAGATACGTTGAAATCTTAAACGTAGTAAAAGCAGTTGGTGCTGTAGAAAACATCATGGACGCTAAGATCTTAGTATCTGGTGGACGTGGAGTTGGAAGCAAAGAGAACTTTGAGATGATCAAAGAACTTGCTGACGTATTAGGCGGAATGGTAAGCTGTTCTCGTGCCGTTGTAGAAAACGGCTGGTTACCAGTAGATTACCAGGTAGGACAGACTGGTAAAACAGTTCGTCCAAACGTTTACTTCGCAATCGGTATTTCCGGAGCAATCCAGCACGTTGCAGGTATGGAAGAATCTGATCTTATTATTGCAATCAATAAAGATGAAGATGCTCCAATCTTTGATGTAGCTGATTACGGTATCGTTGGAGACTTAAACAAAGTTGTTCCAGCTTTAACAGCAGCGTTAAAAGCAGAACTTGGCAAATAATCATTGCTGAATCAGGCGGCATGACCCAGTGGGTCATGCCGTTTTTGACTTTAATAGAAAGCTTGTTTTATAAAAACTTATTTGGTGGGAATATACATATACAATTTGTTAATTGAGAAATTTGTGTCAATAATGTACAAAAATGAAAACTTGTGTTATTATAATTTATAAGAGTATTATTGGGTAAAAACATTAGATAAGAGAGGGTATCATGGGGGTTAAAGAAAAATTGAAAAAGATTACGTATTGGATCGAGGATAACTTCTTCCTTAAGGTCGTTCGTCATGGTCTGACCATGATGATTCCGATGCTTTTAATAGGAGGAATTGCTTGTGCACTGATGAATTTGCCTTATGTGGATTATACCGCGCCCTTTATGGACGGAATTTTGGGGAAGGCATATTCCATTTTTAGCATGATATATCAGGGCACGTTTGGTCTTTTTTCTCTGGCGTTAGTCATAACATTAAGTTTATGCTATGGTATGGAAAAGAACCAGATGGTAGAAAAGGCTGCAATGTATGTTGTAGTGGCGCTGGGAGCATATGGGGTGCAACTGAATATTGGAAGTGAGTATTTTAGTATAACAGACTTGGGTATAACAGGAAGTTTTTCCGCGATTGTAGTTACGCTGCTTTCCTGTTTTATCTACGAAAAAGTCAAGAAAAAAACGACAATCTCACTGAGCAAATATACCATGGGCATGGAAAATGTTTGTGTGATGGCAATTAATACATTTTTCCCAATGGTAGTGGTTGTTGCTGTGGTAGTTATTATCACACAGCTCTTATCTCTTTTCTTTGGTGTGTATAGTATCAATGGCCTGTTTTCAACAGTTGTATGTGGGATTTTTGAACATTTGGAAAATAATTTTGGGTCAGGTCTGCTATATACCTTTTTGCTACACCTGTTCTGGATATTTGGTTTTCATGGAAGTCATTTAATGGAGCCAGTGGCACAGTCGACTTTTACGATTGTTACAGAAGACGCTGTTTTCAGTAAAAGTTTCTTTGATACTTATATCGTAATGGGAGGATGCGGAACTACAATCTGTGTGTTGCTGGTGCTTTTGCTCTTTTATAGAAAAGAAAGAATAGGGAAACTGGCGAAGGTTGCTTCTTTTAGTGTAGTGTTCAATATTAATGAAGTATTAAATTTTGGAATTCCAATTATTTTGAATCCTGTTATGGCAGTTCCATTTTTACTTACACCAATGGTTTTGTATTGTATTGCATATGGCGCAACGGCTTTGGGACTGGTGCCACATCTGGTACAAGAAATTCCATGGTCAACGCCAATTCTGCTTAGTGGATATATGGCAACTGGTTCTATTAAGGGAACCATTTTGCAGCTGGTTTGTATTCTTGTAGGCATGGGAATCTATTATCCATTTCTTCGATTGAATAAGAGAGTTCAAGAAAATTATGCCAAAGAGCGATTAAGAGTTCTGGTTGAGAAATTAAAAGAGATGGAAGAGGCAAATGAGGAACCGAAGTTCTTGAATAGAGGGGATAGTCTGGGAATGATGTCCCGTATGTTACTGGAGGATTTGGAAAAGGCAATCAAGAATGATGATTTATATCTGGTTTACCAGCCTCAGGTGGATAATGATGGAAGGTGTGTTGGAGCAGAAGCTTTACTTAGATGGATACATCCGTTATATGGATTTATATATCCACCACTTACAATTTATCTGGCAAAGCAGGGAAATATTCTTCCAGAACTGGAAAAAAGAATCTTTGAAATGGCAGTCAGAGGAATCAGTCAGATTTCGAAAGAATATGATGGTAAGTTTAAAATTTCTGTAAATATTACTGCAAAGTCTCTTCAATGGGATGTGGTTCCAAGTATTGAACAATCTTTGAAGAAATATCAAGTAGCACCAGAATATCTTTGGGTAGAAATTACAGAACAGGATGTTCTTTCTAATAAGGAATCTGTGGTCAGTAAGATTCGACAATTGAAAAATTGCGGGCATACTTTGTTGATCGATGATTTTGGAATGGGGCATACTTCTTTAATTTATCTGCAGAGTAATTATTTTGGGGTTGTAAAATTAGACGGATCACTGGTCAAAAACATTTTAGAGAATGAGACAAATCAGAAGATTGTTGCATCTATTGTGGAATTGGCAAATCGATTAGGAATAAAAGTTATCTCCGAATATGTAGAGACTACGGAGCATTGGAATAAGCTCAAAGAGTTGGGGTGTGATTGGTATCAGGGATATTTATTTAGCAAACCAATTTCGTTAGATGAGTTTATTGAGTATATTGTACAAACAAATGCGAAAATACAAAAATAGTAATGTATGGGGGAAACAATATGTTAGACAAGAGTTTTTATGTCAAGGCAGATGAAATTATTGCTCTTCACGGGGCAAAGTCTTCTGCTTTGATACCAATTATTCAAGATATTCAAAGCGAATATCGTTATCTGCCGCCAGAACTGCTGGTATATGTGGCAAAGCAGATTGGCATTACAGAATCAAAAGCTTTTAGTGTTGCCACATTTTATGAGAATTTTTCTTTTGAACCAAAGGGAAAATATGTCATTAAGGTATGTGACGGAACTGCCTGTCATGTGAGGAAATCCACTGCAATTCTGGAACGTTTATATGCAGAGTTAGGTGTTTCCAAAGAGAAACCGACCACAGAGGATATGATGTTTACACTAGAGACCGTATCCTGCCTTGGAGCTTGTGGTCTGGCTCCTGTATTAACTGTAAATGATAAAGTTTATCCGGCAATGACACCGGATGCTGCATCAGAACTGATTCGGGAATTGAGAGGTGCTTAATATGGAAAGAATTGACAGTAGAGGAAAGTTACAGGCACTTCAGACAGAGACGAAGAAGGTTGTAGATAATAGTAAGTGTCGTATTTTAATTTGTGCAGGAACTGGTTGTTTGGCGGGTGGCTCCGGACAGATTTATGAAAAAATCTGTAACATGGTAGAAAATGATCCAGATGTAGAAGTTTGTTTTGGTGCAGAAATTGCTCATGGGGATGGTCCAGTTGAAGTCAAGAAAAGCGGTTGCCATGGGTTCTGTGAAATGGGACCATTAGTAAGAATCGAACCTATGGGAATTCTTTATACAAAGGTTTCTCTAGATGATTGTGAAGCAATTTATGAACAGACTGTTAAGAAAGGGGAAGTACTTCATCATCTTCTTTACAAACAGGATGGTGTGGAATATCCAAAACAGGAAGAAATCCCATTCTATAAAAAACAGACCAGACTTGTTCTGGAAAACTGTGGTCACATTGATGCAGAGCACATTGAAGATTCTATCGCTCACGGGGGATATCAGGCGCTGGCAAAGGCCTTGTTTGATATGACACCGGATGAAGTAGTGGAAGAAATCTATGAATCCAACTTAAGGGGACGTGGAGGCGGTGGCTTCCAGACCGGATATAAGTGGAAACAGGTGGCAAGGCAGCCGGAGAAGATTCGTTATATCGTATGTAACGGTGACGAAGGAGATCCAGGGGCGTTTATGGATCGAAGCATTATGGAAGGTGATCCTCATAAGATGATAGAAGGTATGATGATTGCCGCCTATGCAGTAGGAGCTCAGGAAGGTTATGTCTATGTAAGAGCAGAATATCCACTTGCTATCAAGCGTTTGAAAAAAGCCATTGCAGATGCAACAGCGTGTGGGCTTTTGGGAGAAAATATCTTAGGAACAGATTTCTCTTTCCAATTACATATAAATCGTGGTGCGGGAGCATTTGTATGTGGAGAAGGAAGTGCCCTTACAGCTTCCATTGAAGGAAGCAGGGGAATGCCTCGTGTAAAACCACCTCGTACCGTAGAACAGGGCTTATTTGGAAAGCCTACCGTTCTAAATAACGTAGAAACATACGCAAATGTACCAATGATCATTAACAAAGGTGCTTCTTGGTTCAAGACTATTGGACCAGAAAAGAGCCCAGGAACAAAAGCGTTTGCATTAACGGGAAGTGTGAAAAATACAGGTCTGATCGAAGTACCAATGGGAACCACACTAAAAGAAGTCATCTATGATATTGGAGGTGGAATTAAAGGAGACGGCAAATTTAAGGCGGTTCAGATCGGTGGACCTTCCGGCGGTTGTCTCATTACCCCTCATCTGGATATTAATCTGGATTTTGATTCCTTAAAGAAAATGGGAGCCATGATTGGATCTGGTGGTCTGGTAGTTATGGATGACCATACCTGTATGGTAGAAGTAGCCCGTTTCTTTATGAACTTTACGCAGAACGAAAGTTGTGGAAAATGCGTTCCTTGTCGTGAAGGAACGAAACGGATGCTAGAGATTCTGGAACGGATCGTAAAAGGAAATGGAACTTTAGAAGATCTGGATATGCTGGAAGAACTGGCAGAGACCATTTCGGAAACAGCACTTTGTGGTCTTGGAAAGAGCGCGGCCCTTCCAGTTGTCAGTACATTAAAACTGTTCCGGCAGGAATATGAAGAACACGTTGTGGAGAAGAAATGTGCCTCCAATACCTGTTCAGCCCTCCGAAAATATGCAATTGACCCAGAAATTTGTAAAGGCTGTTCTAAGTGCGCGAGAAACTGCCCGGTTGGAGCCATTACCGGCGAGATCAAACAGCCATTTCAGATTGATAGTTCTGTATGTATCAAGTGCGGTGCCTGCGAAAGTGCCTGCCCATTTGGTGCGGTCTATATTGAAAGCTAGGGGGGGAAGAAAATGAAGTACATTACAATTAATAATAGAAAAGTACCTTTGGAAGGGGAAAAGAACCTGCTTTCGGTTATCCGTAAAGCGGGAATTGATCTTCCTACCTTCTGTTACCATTCCGAACTTTCCACATATGGGGCATGTCGTATGTGTGTAGTGGAGGATGAAAGAGGAAAAGTATTTGCCTCCTGTTCAGAGGTTCCAAAGGAAGGAATGGTTATATACACCAATACTCCGAAATTGCAGCATCACAGAAAGTTGATCCTGGAACTCCTTCTGGCCTCTCACTGCAGAGACTGTACCACCTGTCGTGCCAACGGAACCTGTGAATTGCAGAAATTGGCAACCCAGCTTGGAGTAGACCGGGTTCGTTTTGAGAACACAAAGGAAATCCAGCCTTTAGATACTTCTTCTAATTGCGTGGTAATTGATCCAAATAAATGTATTTTATGCGGGGACTGTGTCCGCACGTGTGAAGAAATTCAGGGCGTAGGTGTTTTGAATTTTGCATACCGTGGTTCAAAAATGCGGGTAATGCCTGCTTTTAATAAACAAATGTCAGAGACAGATTGTGTGGGATGTGGACAGTGCCGCGTGGTTTGTCCGACCGGTGCCATTACCATTAAGTCCAATGTTCATTCTGTATGGGAAGCAATTGCAGATAAGAACAAACGTGTTGTAGTACAGATTGCTCCAGCTGTTCGTGTGGCAATTGGAGATAAATTTGGAATTCCAAAGGGGGAGAACTCTTTAGGAAAACTGGCGGCAGCTCTTCGAAGAATGGGATTTGATGAGATTTATGATACTAACTTTGGCGCAGATCTGACTGTAATGGAAGAATCCAAAGAATTAGTAGAACGTTTAGAATCCGGAGAGAATCTGCCATTATTTACCTCTTGTTGTCCAGGCTGGATTAATTTCTGTGAGAAGAAATTCCCACAGTTCCGTAAGAATATTTCTACCTGCCGTTCACCACAGCAGATGTTTGGAGCTTTGCTGAAAGAAGAAGCCCGTATGAACAAAGAGGATACCAGAGAAACCATCGTGGTTTCTATTATGCCTTGTACCGCGAAGAAAGATGAAATCGTTCGTCCGGAGCATTTCACTGATGGTGTTCAGGATGTGGATTTTGTACTTACCACAACTGAAGTGACCCGTATGATTCAGGAAGGTGGTATTGATTTATCCAGAATGCCATCCGAGTCTCTTGATATGCCATTTGGTCTGGCATCCGGTTCTGCTGCAATCTTTGGTGTTACCGGTGGTGTAACAGAAGCGGTTCTTAGAAAATTGATTAACAGCAATAAGATTGAAGATTTAGAGCAGATTAGCTTCTGTGGGGTTCGCGGTGTGGAAGGTGTAAAGGAATGTACCGTTCAGTTAGGAGAACGGGAAGTCCGTATTGCCATAGTGAATGGGTTGAAATCTGCAGAAGAGATTTTACTGAAGTTAGAAAAAGGAGAAGTGCAATACGATTTTGTGGAAGTTATGGCTTGTAAGAGAGGTTGTATTGCCGGTGGTGGTCAGCCGACTCCGATTGGTCCTCGAACTAAGAAAGCACGCTATGAAGGCATGTATAACATTGATAAAGCGGCACAGATCAAGCTTTCCAACGAGAATCCAATTGTACAGTCTCTGTATGGGGGAATTTTAAAAGGAAAAGAGCATAAGCTGCTGCATAACCAACATTAAAAGAGAGTCTGAGGCATGAAAAAGTGCCTCAGACTATTTTTCAAAATAAAGGCTCACAAACCCTTGAAAAGTACGCAAAAAGCAAGGCTTTGCGCACTTTTTTCTTGACCTTATAAATAAGTAGTGGTAGTATGAAAAAAGTTGACGGTAACCAGAAAATGGATCCGATCAACAGCAGCTGGACAGACAGCACAATTCTAATTGCATTTGCAGCAGCAAAGAGGAGAAGACCCAATAGGGCTTTTACCTGGAATAGGAGGAAACGCAATGCGTAACAACAAAACAGCAGAACTGGTTCTTACCAGTTTATTTACCGCAATCATTATTATCATGGCATTTACACCATTGGGATATATTCCACTTGGAGTGTTCAATGCAACGATTATTCACATCCCGGTAATCCTGGGCGCTTTATTTTGTGGACCAAAGAAAGGCGCATTTTTAGGATTTGTCTTCGGATTAACCAGCTTTATTAAAAACACCATCATGCCAAGCTCTGCATCATCCTTTGTTTTTTCACCAGTACTGGCATCTAGTGTGGTTGGAACATCAGGAATATTTAAGAGCGCAATTATAGGCTTCGTACCAAGAATTCTGGTAGGTGTAATCCCATTTTTTGTATATATCGCAGTGAAAAAATTATTATCCATGGAGCAGAAAAAAGCATGGGCTACTGTGTTGAATCTGTTGATTGGTGTATTTCTGTTCGTGGGAATTCGGGCATTTGTTTCAAGTTCCTTTGGAGGAAGTGGAAGAACAGCATTATTGATTGGTGCAGCAGCTGGTGTGATTGCAGCAGTTCTTCTGGAAGTGTTCACTGTAAAGAAGAATGGCAATGTGGTTGCCTTTATCTATGCAGGAGTAACAGGAGCTATGACCAATACCATTTTGGTAATGGGTGGAATTCTGGTCCTGTATAAAGATGCATATGCAGAGGCATTGACCATCGATCCATCCGCAGTTATGGGAATTGTAAGTGCTACCATTAGTTTTAACGGTGTTATCGAAGCAATTGTGGCAGCAATCATCGTATCTGCCATTGGACTGGTACTAAACCGCATAAAACCGATTGAAACCAAAAGCGAAAAATAAATGATTACATAGAAATGCATATTGCAGTTAGAATTCAAAGCAAGGTAAAATGAAATTTTCAAACAGGAAGAAAATCAACAAAAACAGGAGGGTTCCATGTTAAAAGGAAAATGCGTAGTATTAGGAGTTACAGGAAGTATTGCAGCTTATAAAATTGCAAATCTGGCCAGTGCCCTGGTAAAACTTCACGCAGATGTGAATGTAATTATGACACAAAATGCCACAAATTTTATCAATCCTATTACATTTGAAACATTGACAGGTAACAAATGTCTGGTAGATACTTTTGACAGGAACTTCCAGTTTAATGTAGAGCATGTGGCATTGGCAAAAAGAGCAGATATTTTTCTGGTGGCTCCAGCCTCTGCCAATGTAATCGGAAAAATGGCACACGGGATTGCAGACGATATGCTGACCACCACCATTCTGGCAGCAAAATGTCCAAAATTGGTATCCCCAGCCATGAATACCAATATGTATGAAAATCCAATTGTACAAGACAACATTAAGATTCTTGAAAAATATGGATTTGAAATTATAGATCCAGCCAGTGGTTATCTGGCATGCGGAGATACTGGGGCAGGAAAGATGCCGGAACCGGAGGTATTGTTATCCTATATCCTTCGTACTATTGCTCATGAAAAGGATATGGCTGGGAAAAAGGTTTTGATTACAGCGGGACCGACCCAGGAGAAAATAGACCCAGTACGTTTTATCACGAACCATTCTACTGGAAAAATGGGATATTCTCTGGCTGAGAATTGTATGCGAAGAGGAGCCGAGGTTACCTTGGTAACAGGTCCGGTTTCGATTGCTCCACCGCCTTTTGTAAAAGTGATTTCAGTAGTTTCAGCAGCAGATATGGCAGAAGCAGTAAAAGCCAATTTTAAGGAGCAGGATGTGATTATTAAAACGGCAGCAGTAGCAGATTATCGCCCTGCCCATCCTGCCACAGAGAAAGTTAAGAAAAAAGATGGAGATTCGACCCTAGAGTTGGAGCGTACCGAGGATATTTTATCCTATTTGGGAGCCCATAAAACGGAAGGGCAGTTCATCTGCGGCTTCTCCATGGAAACAGAAAATATGTTAGAAAATTCCATGGCAAAACGGGAAAAGAAAAATGTAGATATGATTGTTGCCAATAATCTGAAAGTGGCAGGAGCAGGATTTGGAACAGACACGAATGTGGTGACTTTGATCACAAAGGAAGGTTGTAAAGAATTGGAGCTTATGTCCAAAGCAGATGTGGCAGAAGCAATTATTTCAGAAATTCGAGATCGGATAGGATAAATTATGAGTATATTAAACGTAGAACATTTAACCCATGGATTTGGAGACAGAGCTATTTTTGATGATGTGTCTTTCCGTTTGTTAAAAGGGGAACATATCGGGTTGGTGGGAGCCAACGGCGAAGGAAAATCCACTTTTATGAATATCGTTACTGGGAAATTAATGCCGGATGAAGGAAAAGTCGAATGGTCAAAAAATGTCCGGGTAGGATATCTGGATCAGCATTCCACTTTGACAAAGGGCATGACCATTGAAAGTGTATTAAAATCTGCTTTTGCCTGGCTTTTTGAACTGGAAGAGAAGATGAATCACATTTGCGATAATCTTGGAGACGCATCTCCGGAAGAAATGGACGCTATGATGGAAGAACTGGGAACCATCCAGGATACCTTAGATACCCATGATTTTTATGTCATTGATGCAAAAGTAGAAGAGGTTGCCAGAGCTTTAGGGCTGTTGGATTTAGGCTTAGATCATGATGTTACAGATTTAAGTGGTGGACAGCGAATGAAAGTTCTTTTAGCAAAATTATTATTAGAAAAACCAGACATTCTGCTTTTGGACGAGCCTACCAACTATCTGGATGAAGAACATATCAGTTGGTTGAAACGGTATTTGCAGGAATATGAGAATGCTTTTATTTTAATTTCCCATGATATTCCATTTTTGAATGATGTAATCAACATTATCTATCATATGGAAAATCAGAAACTGGATCGCTATGTGGGAGATTACAATAAATTCCAGGAAGTTTATGAAGTAAAGAAATCCCAGTTAGAGGCGGCTTACCGGAAGCAGCAGCAGGAAATCAGTGAGTTAAAGGATTTTGTGGCGAGAAACAAGGCGAGAGTTGCCACCCGTAATATGGCAATGTCCCGTCAGAAGAAGTTAGATAAGATGGATGTCATCGAACTTGCCGCAGAACGACCAAAGCCGGAATTTAACTTTAAGTTAGGAAGAACACCGGGCAAGATGGTATTTGAAACCAAAGATCTGGTCATTGGTTATGATGAGCCATTATCCAAACCTCTGAATTTGTCTTTAGAAAGAGGACATAAGGTGGCTTTAGTAGGAGCCAACGGAATTGGTAAAACTACATTGCTTCGTAGCATTTTAGGGCTGATTCCATCTCTTAAGGGAAGTGTAGATTTAGGAGAAAATCTGGAAATCGGCTACTTTGAACAGGAAATCAAAGGAGAAAATACTAATACCTGTATTCAGGAAATCTGGGATGAATTCCCGGCGTTTTCCCAGTATGAAGTTCGTTCTGCACTGGCAAAATGCGGACTTACTACCAAGCATATTGAAAGCCAGGTCAGAGTCTTAAGTGGTGGAGAACAGGCAAAGGTGCGATTATGTAAACTGATGAACCGTACCACTAACATTCTGCTTTTAGACGAGCCTACCAACCATTTGGATGTAGACGCTAAGGATGAGTTAAAGAGAGCCTTAAAAGAATACCGAGGAACGGTGCTTTTGATCTGTCATGAACCGGAATTTTATCAGGATATTGTTGGAGAAGTCTGGGACTGCTCCAAGTGGACAACGAAAGTGTTATAAGATATAAAAAAATATAAACTCCAGTCAATCCCATATAAGGGAAGGACTGGAGTTTTAATTTGGTCATAGTATGAAATTTTTTTGGGCAGAGTGGATTACACATACTGATTAAAGGTAAAGGTCTGTTCTACAGGAAGTTCACCTTTAAGATCCAGATAGAAATTGCTCATAGTCTGCATCTGATAAGGCTGTAGCCATAGATAACCGATTCCCATGGACAGTATTGCCAGCAGATCCATTCCAAAGAAACTAAGAAGCAGAACAAAAAGTTTTTTTCGATTTCCCTTGAGAAGGGCATGAGATTTCTGTAATACTTCTTTGGTGGTCAGGTTTTCATTTTCCAGAGCAACAAAATATAAAAGCTCAAATTCCAACTGGAAAACTATCTGTAATAGCAAAGTTACCAAAGCAAGTCCAAGGCAAAGAAAGAAGGTGGCTGCAGTTGCATCTTTGCCAGCCTGACTGAAAAGAGACCGGGCAACGTAATAAGGAATGGATGCAATATATGTGGCTATTGTTACGATCAGACCATATAGAATATAGTGATCAGTATGGTTTTTAAATCCATAAAAAAGCTCTTTCTTAGAATATTGTTGTTTTCTTGCCATGGATAAGTGCATTCTGGTCTGGCCAATGGTAAGGACAGAACCTACCAGGGCAATGAGAAATTCTGCCAAGTAGAGGGTCACGGTCTGTACCATAGTGGCATCGGTGGTCTGCATCATTAAAAAAGGCAGCTCAATAGCAGAGGTAAGTACCGTTGCTAAAATAAAGACCTGCATAGGCACAAGATAATGCCCAGTCAAATTTCCCCGGGCAATTCGTTTCAGTTCTTTTCGTGAGATGTTCATGGTTGCTCCTTGTTATAAAGTAGTATTGATATTTTTTCCAGAAAATTCCCCGGCATCCAAAGCTTTCTGGTTCTGCTGGTAAGGATTTGTTTCATCGGTATATTTGATCATGGTTTTTGTAGTTCCTCCTGCAACATAGGTACGTCCGCACTCGGGACATCTTCCGGTCTTGATAGTAACAGTGGCAGAAAGGACCTTACCATTGTCTTTTTCAGCCTTTTCGTAGGCGTTTTTAACATGCTGATTCTCATGAGCCCTCACTGCAGCACCAGCAGATTCCGGAGAAACATGAGCTGCAGACTTAAAGGATACATCTGATTCGTCGGAACCATCTTGGTATTTTCTTTGTTTACAGGTCTGGCATTCTTCTTTTCCATTTACCTTCCTTCCATCATCCTGTGGATTTGAAGCTCCATCCTTTATCTTACCATCCTGTGGCATTTGGGTGTCGGTTGGACGCCAACAATCTGTATTACTTAGTGTGTTCATCTGAAGTCCAGTCATAATAAAACTCCTTTCGTTGACAAAGTATGCAAAATGCATTTATACTGTTCTTTGTGTAAAAAAGTACAAAAAAGAAAAGTGAGGAATAAAATGAAAGCAGACCCATCTCAGGATAAATACTTTTATATTACAGGCTGGATTGTATTTGGTCTTTTTGCCCTGTACTTATTGATCTCAGAAATATTGGATTTTTCGCTGGTGCGGCATATTCCGCCCTGCGCCCTGCATTCTATGACTGGTTATTATTGTCCGGGCTGCGGTGGAACAAGAGCAGTGTTAAGCCTGATTAAAGGGAATCTGCTTACCAGTATTTTTTACCATCCTTTTGTGATATATGCTTTTGCCATTGGCGGCTGGTTCATGATTTCTCAGACCATCGAGAGAATCAGCAAGCACAAGATCAACATCGGTATGCATTATCGCCATATCTACCTGTGGCTTGCTCTAATCATCATTGTGGTAAACTGCCTGATCAAAAATCTGGCATTAGCCATCTGGGGAATCCCTCTTATGGGGTAGCAGAGAAAAGGCTGTTATAGAATTCTGTATAGTCGATTCCGTACATTTCGCAGTAAGCTTTCAGGATTCCTTCAATACTTCCATATGTGGAAATGGCAATTGCAAAAGAAGCCGCGTAGATTACTACGGTAAAAATCAGGCCCAGAATGCCCAGGATGATGCCAGCCAGTGCCTTGTTACTTGTGGTGCGTTCTCCCCCTTTTGATAAAAGGCCAAGAAGAATTGCCAAAGCTCCGCTGGCGATGGAAATGTACAGGCAGCTGCAGGCGGCAAAAGAAATCAGCCCCAGTACGAAAGATGCTGTTTCCATAGAACGGGAATGCCTGTCCCCTGGGGGCTTAGGGCTATATTGCTGATTATATGGTTGTTGGTTATAATATTGCTGATCCAAAGTCTTACCTCCATTTTGGATTATTGATTTCATTGTAACACTTCGTATATAATAGGAAAAGTATAAAAATTATGAATTTAAGAAAGAGGATAAAAACATGGACATTCTTGCAACTTTAGCGGAAGAACTTGGCATTAAAGTTAGTCAGGCAGAGGCCGCAGTTAAATTAATAGATGAAGGAAATACGATTCCGTTTATCGCCCGATATAGAAAGGAAGCTACCGGTGCGTTAAATGATGAGGTCTTAAGAAACCTTTCCGAGCGTCTTACCTATCTTCGCAATCTGGAAGAAAAGAAACAGACCGTACTGGCAAGTATTGAAGAACAGGGCAAACTGACAGAAGAATTAAAAGCCCAGATTTTAGCGGCAACTACCCAGGTTGCTGTAGATGATCTCTACCGCCCATATCGCCCAAAACGCCGGACAAGAGCTACCATTGCAAAAGAAAAAGGTTTAGAACCATTGGCAAATCTGATTATGCTTCAGATGATGGAGACATCTCTTGTGGCAGAAGCAGAAAAATACATAGATGCAGAAAAAGAAGTAAATTCTGCAGAAGAAGCCATTGCTGGAGCAAAAGATATTCTGGCAGAGTTCATTTCCGATGATGCGGCTTACCGTACTGCTATTCGTGATCTGACGTTTAAGAAGGGAAGACTTATTTCTGCTGCAAAAGATCCAGAAGCAGAATCTGTATATGAAATGTACTATGAATTCGATGAAGCAGTAGCAAAACTGGCAGGACACCGAATTCTGGCAGTAAACCGCGGCGAGAAAGAAAAGATTCTTAACGTAAAAATTGAGGCGCCAACAGAAGATATTATTCGCTATCTGGAGAAAAAAATCATTACCAGAGACAATAGGGAGACAAGCCCGGTTCTGGTGGATGTCATTGCAGATGCTTACGAGCGTCTGATTGCACCATCTATCGAAAGGGAAATCCGTAACGAACTGACAGAAAAAGCAGAAGATGGCGCCATAAAAGTCTTTGGAAAGAACTTAGAACAGCTTCTGATGCAGCCTCCAATTGCAGGTCAGGTAGTGTTAGGCTGGGATCCGGCTTTCCGTACTGGTTGTAAGCTGGCAGTGGTTGATCCTACCGGAAAAGTATTAGACACCACAGTCATTTATCCGACCGCACCTCAGAATAAGGTAGAAGAAGCGAAAGCCGTTTTAAAGAAATTAATTTCCAAGTATCATATTACCTTGATTTCTCTGGGAAATGGTACAGCATCCCGGGAATCCGAGCAGGTTATTGTTTCCTTGTTGAAAGAGATTCCAGTGACAGTACAGTATATTATTGTAAATGAAGCCGGAGCTTCTGTATATTCCGCAAGCAAGCTGGCAACAGAAGAGTTCCCGAACTTTGATGTAGGACAGAGAAGTGCCACATCCATGGCAAGACGTCTGCAGGATCCCCTGGCAGAACTGGTAAAGATTGATCCAAAATCCATTGGTGTTGGTCAGTATCAGCACGATATGAACCAGAAGAAATTAAGTGAAGCCTTAGGCGGTGTAGTAGAAGACTGTGTAAATAAAGTTGGTGTAGATTTAAATACCGCTTCTGCATCTCTTTTGGAATATATTTCCGGTATCAGTAAACCAATCGCAAAAAATATCGTTCTTTACAGAGAAGAAAACGG
>JBGVLD010000087.1:0-7450 GCA_045124075.1 Agathobacter sp. | reverse complement strand
TGAAAATCTTTCGGTGGGAGAAAAAAAATATGTGGTAGTGGAAAGTGGCAATTCTCATAAGATCTATGTTACTTCTTATAGCGAGGTAAAAGAGCAGGCGTTGTGTGTCATCAATTGCTATGATTCTTCTGAGGCATATCGTCTGATGGAAGATCAGATTGTATATTTCCGATTTTTATTGATACTGATACTGATCGCGGCGTCAGTGGCCATGTATGTAGTTAGCCGTTATCTTACAAAACCACTGGAGTCTTTGAATCATGTCAGTGGTGAAATTGCTCAGGGAAATTACGCTATCCGGTCAGATGTCAGTACCAATGATGAAGTAGGGCTTTTAGCAGAAAAGTTTAATCGGATGGCAGAGGCAGTTTCCGATCATGTGGAGGAATTAAATGAAATGATCCACCGCAGAGATCAGTTCGTAGCGGATTTTACCCATGAGATCAAGACGCCTATGACGACGATTATTGGTTATGCAGATACTATGCGTTCCCTGGAGCTTTCCAGGCAGGAGCAGATGATGTCCTTAAATTATATTTTTTCAGAAGGAAAGCGATTGGAAGCGTTATCTGGGAAACTTTTTGAGTTGATCTATTTAAGAGGGCATGAAATAGAAAAGGAACCAATTCACATGGAGGATTTGGCAAATGAGATCTGTCAGATTGCCTCACCAATCCTGGAAAAGAAGAGAATAACATTGGAAACACAGGTGGAAGCCGGCGTGATTTCAGGAAATCGAGAACTTCTAGTTACGGCTTTTTATAATTTGATCGACAATGCTAGAAAAGCCTCTCCGGAAGAAAGTACCATTATTTTAAAGGGAAGAGCAATTGCAGAAGATTCCTATGAACTTTCGGTATGCGACCACGGAATTGGTATGTCAAAAGAAGATGCAAAACGAATCTGTGATGAGTTCTATATGGTAGACAAGTCCCGTTCGAGAAAAGAAGGAGGCGCAGGAATCGGAATGTCTCTGGTTGCCCTGATTATGGAACGCCATGAGGCAGAGCTTTCTATCCACAGTGAAATTGGAAAAGGAACCACCATGCAAGTTTGTTTTAAAGAAAGTGGAAGAGAGAATCAGGATGCATAAAGCACCGGTATGGAGAGGATAAGGATGAAAAAACAAAAAGGAACATGGAAATTTGTTATCATGGTAATTTTAGCTATGATCATTGCTTCCTGTGGAATCTTTCTCCCCGGAAGGATTCTGATATGGCAGAGCAATCTGGAAAATAATACCGTAAAAGCAGTTTCTCAGGAATACTATTCCGCAGCAAGTTCTGCTACAGCACGAAATGCCTCCTTAAATTTGAAGACCATCGAGCGGCTGCAGTTAATTACTGGTCAGTGGGCAAGTACCACGGAACAGATCACTTCTTATGAAATGGAAATCGAGGATTACGAAGCGGTAGAGTTGGCAAAAACTGCAATTGCTGTCTTATATGAGAAAAAATATTATCCAGAAGAAATACAGACTAGATATGGAAACTGGTACACATGGAAAGCAGTTCCTTATAAAGCGGTGGATACCACTTTCGGAATCTATACTGCTTATTATTGGAAAATAGAGTTCAGTAAATATGATGAAACCGCGAAGCATACTGTTTATATGCTGGAAGATGGCACGGTCTTTTTGGCGCAGATGGAACAAAAAAACAGCATTGATGGTGAAAAACTCGCAAATGTTTATGTGGATTTGGCGTCTCAGGAGGAATATGAGGTAGAAGCAATTGCTACAGAAAATCTTCAGGCAGAACAGCAGATTTCTTACCTGAGTCTGGTGGGACAGAATTTACAATGGAAGTCCTATACAAGACTGACTTTAGGCGAAGAAATATATCAGATCATACAGGCATATTCCTCAGACAATTATGTCTGGTGTGTCATGCCAGAATAAAAATAGCGCAATGCACGATATAGGCATTGCGCTATTTTGCTATTTAGCTAGATGATACAAAATGTTTACAATTTGGTATTACAATGCAATAGAAAGGTGGAATATCATCTGCATACAAGGAGGATTACTGGATGGGAAGAAATAGATTTGGAAAAGTATTATTAGCTATGGGAACTTATAAAAAAGTAGTATTAACGGCGGGGGTGCTATCTCTTTTGTTATGTGGTTGTCAGAAAACGGATGTGGATTATGAGCTAGATACCCAGTCAGTTCAGAGAACTCAGGGGAATTCCATTCAGGAGACCTCCCCATTGGAGTTAGAATCTGTAAATGCTTGGGAAGAGGATATTCAGGTCACAGAAAATGTGGAATTTCACATTAATGCAAGCATCACGATTCCGGACGTGGAACAGATGTCTGTGGTGGAATTACAAAAGACAGAGTTTGAGGAAGCGTATAAGAAGAAAGTCATTGAATATTTCTTTGGGACTTCACAGGTGTATTCGAATGAACCTGAAAATTGGACAAAGAGCAGATTGCAGGAACAGATTGACGATTTGGAAAAGACAATACAGTCTATTGAAGATGTCTTACAAGAAGCCGAAAATAATCCCGAGTCAAACGCAGATATAGAGGGATTTAAGCAAATGATGAAAGAATATAAAGAAGAGCAGGCTGGGTATCAAGAACAGATAAAGCAGGCGAAAGATGAATTTG
Source organism: Agathobacter sp. (assembly GCA_045124075.1). Taxonomy (GTDB): domain Bacteria; phylum Bacillota; class Clostridia; order Lachnospirales; family Lachnospiraceae; genus Roseburia. Next base: position 4,833 of record JBGVLD010000087.1, on the reverse strand, counting down.
TAGAAATAGAGGATTATTCGGGAGCAAATTATGTAGGAACATATAATGCCAAGAATTATACGCTTTCATTTGACGACACGAGGGATTGTTCCTTCGTACTATTCAGTGTAGATGATATTGCTGATGTTGGCTCAGAAGAGGCGGATTCATTGTGGTCTTATTTTGCAGCTGATAGTGAATGGATAAAAGGAGCAAAGAACCATTGTGAACTGACGGAAGAAGAGGGAAGAAAACAAGCAGAAGAAGCACTGCTTGCAATAGGATGGAGCGAACCCATTTGGAAGGACACGGAATTTCTTGTATGGTCTGACGAAAATGGAGAAGAAGTTGTAGATGGATATTGTTTTACTGCTTCTCTTGGAATCGGTAATATGGCATTTGGAGATTTTGACAGTGGTTACGAATGGGTACTGGGGCAAAGCAGTGCAGATCCTTATCAAGGAACGGCAGACATCTATATCAATGATAACGGAATTGTATATATGAGTGTAAATGAGCCTGTGAATGTAGTTCAGATTACCGAGAATGTAAGCCTTCTTTCTTTGGATACGATCAAAGGAATTATACGAAATGAACTCAGTAATCATCCAGAAAAATATTTGGAAGATGGGAAAAAGACATATTTTACACAGTTGGAGTTAAATTATATTCGAATCAAAGATGACAGCAGGGAAAGATATTTCAGTTATGTTCCGGTGTGGAGATTGTGCCATAAAACTGGTTCGACAGACAATGGAATGGGAAGGAAAATATCTGGTTATCCAGTTCTGGTAAATGCCATAGATGGAAGCGTGATTGACTTGGAGGATGTGGTGGAATAGGAGGCATTTATGAAAAGAAAAAGTATCAGCATTTTATTGGCTGCCTGCATGGTTTTGACCCGTTTTACAGGCTGTGCAGGAGAGTCAAGAGAAAATGTGGACTATGGATTAGAAGAAAATTCCACGGAAGGTGTTATTGGTTCAACCTTAGCCCAGTTTGCCAACGAAGAGAAGTGGACAGAAAATTTTACAGTGACCAAGGCCGATGGACTGACAATGGAAGTTCAGATTGATGCAGAAATAAGAATCCCATCGGCAGATCATATATTTTTATCCGGAAGATCAAGGAGAACTTCATGTTCCGGAGGAACAAAGAACCGGAGAAATCAGGTATCAGGCAGCTTTTTGGGAGGAGGAACCAAGTAAAGACAATCTTTGTAATTTGAGTGAGGAAGAAGCAGAAGAAATGGCGGTTGATTTCTTAGAACAAATGGGAATTTTACAGCTACATTCCAGTCTGGCTGTTCTGCCATCATACAGAAACTGGGGGCGAGATCATTGATGACACCATATATAATCCGATTTTGATTAATGCTCTGGATGGAAGTGCCATTTATTTGGAGGAAGAGTTATAAGCAAAATACAGCCGTTGTCAGAGAAGGCTGGAAATAGGAGTCACTATGAAGAAAGCAAAAATGATATTAGGGGCTGGAATCTGCCTATGTTTATGCGCCGGTTGTGGAATAGAGACCGCAGAACTGGTACAGATTCAGCCAGAGGGCTATGAAAAGAAAATATATACCACTACAGAGATTATGAAGGGGGATCTAAGCTGGGACTATACCCTGTCTTTGCAGGCGGAAGGATATCGAAGGATTACCTATGACGTGACTAATTCGGAACTACAGCTGGACAAGGTCTATGTTTCCACTGGAGATAAAGTAAAAAAAGGAGATCTGCTGATCTCCTTCCAGTGTGAAAGCTTAGAAGAGACCATAGCGGATTATGAGGAAGAAATCGAAAGCATGAATATGATGATCGACCATTATGAAAATCTGATGAAGATTGATTCCACTTTGGATTATAAAGAAGACATAAAAATGCTGAAAGAAGATATTTATATTACTTCTCTTTATCTGGAAGAAGCGGAAGAAAAAATGGAAAGCTATCAGGTAAAAGCCCAGGATCCCGGCACCATTACCGCAGTGGACGAGTATCTGATCAATGGCTATTTTTCTCCGGGAAGAAATCTGATCACAGAAATCTGCGGAACTGGTAATTATACAGCCACCACCGAAGAGAACGATTGCTTTACTGTAGGAGAAATCTATACAGCCACGCTTTCGAATATTGATTATGAGTTGAAGCTTACCAGTATTCAGGGAGAGGAACTGCTTTTTATACCAATTTCTGACATGTCTGCTGTATCAGATGGAGACAAGCTCACCATGAAGGTACAGATGCCTTTATTAGAAAATGTAGTCTATGTGAAAAAAAGTGCAGTGAAAAAAATTGATGATCATTATGTGGTCTATATGGAAGATGAAGAGGGATTTTTGGAAGCACGTTTTGTGACCATAGGACAGACAGCAGGTGATTATCTGATCATAACTCAGGGTTTAGAGGGCGGAGAGAAGGTGAAGTTGAATTGATGAAAAGACAACGAATAAAAACGACCGCCATAACCTTACTTTGTATGTTCTCATTTTTGACAGGATGTGGGAAGGAAACAGCCCAGGATGTGCCGGCTCTTTTAGAGCCTGTATCTGTAAATGAGGCATTTCGCCCGGCAGAGATGGGGGAAGTGGGAGAACTTAAGGTGGCTTTAGGTACAGTAAAACCACAGGAATATCCTCATTTTTATTCCACCAGCGTGACGATTACAGAGATTCTGGTAGAGATAGGTGATTATGTAGAAGCCGGAGATGTATTGGCATATGGAGATGTGGAAGAAGCAAAAGAACAACTTTCAGACTTAAAAGAGCAGCTTTCGAAAGAACAGAAAAGTTATAAGCTTTCTCAGCAGATCTTATCTCTGGAATTGCAGCAGGAAATCGATGAAGTGACCAAAGCAACTCTGAAAGAAAATGCAAATTATGATAAAAAGCTTTATGAATACCGGGTCAGGAAACTAAAAGAAGAAATCCAATTGCAGGAAAAGCTTATTGCAAATGGAACTTTAATAGCCCGGCACAGCGGTTATGTTTCCTATATCAAGAATCTGGCTTATGGAAATGTGGCAGGAGCGGCAGAGAACATTGTCATGATCTATGATCCAAAGGAAATTTACATAGAATTGGGATCGTGCACTACCATGGATTATGAATATCAGGATTATGAATTAAAGTATGTGCTAAAGGGAGAAGAGAAAATTCCAATAACAGAACGGGAATATACCTCTCAGGAGAAGGTCCTTGCCAAGGCCAGCGGAAAAAAGCTCTACATCCGTCTGGAATGCCCGGAGGGAATGGAATATGCGGTAGGGGAATCCTGTCCGGTATATTTCATGGAAAGAGACTTAGGACAGGTTCTTATCGTAGGAAATGATTCTGTTTTTGAAGATGGGCAGGGCACTTATGTTTTTATAAAAAATGCAGACGGAAAGAAGGAAAGACGGGAGATTAAAATTGGGGAGAAAAATTCCTATTATACCCAGGTAGTAAGTGGATTACAGGATGGGGAGCTGGTGTTCTATGAAAACGACACTCAGCTTCCAGCTGATTATGTTACCTGCTCTGCCACAAGAACGGAGTTTACCGTAGAAAATTTTTCTCAGGCCTATCAGGTCACTTATGGTAAGACCTATGTGCATGAAGCCAGTCATAACGGAACTGTTCTTTCTATGGCAGTGGAGGAGGAACAGGAAGTAGAAAAGGGACAGCTACTCTACGAAATCCAGTCTGACACAGGAAAAGCGGCTTTGACAGGGGCGAAAAAGCAGATCGAAAGGCAAAAAGAGTCCAATAAAATAGCCCTGGAAGAAATGGACAAACAGATTGCAGAAAGCGTGGATATCCAACTGGAAATCTTAAAACTGCAAAGACAGCAGATGGTGCTTGATCAGGAAGAGACTTTAAATAATCTTATCAATGAATATAACAAGTTAAAAGAAGGAAATGACGGCACAGGAATCATTAAAGTCTATGCAGAAAACTCCGGAGTGGTGAGAAGAATTGCCATAGAAGAGGGAGATGAGATCTATGCCGGGGAGACATTATTTTCTATTCAGGAGCTGGATGAGAATCTGATCCTGGTACAGATGAAGCCGATTGAGGGCAAAAATAATGCTACCGATAATATCGCGGAATTAGGAGAAATAGTAAGTATCAAGGGGAAAGATGGTGCAGCCACAGGAAGCTGTATCGGTTGGATCTGCGCAGGTACAAATATGGAAAATGGATATGCTTATACCGATGAGAATGGGGCTCATTTATCTTATTGTTCCGCCAGTGGATATGAGTATTCCGGATTCTATGTAAGATTATCGGAAGAAGATCACGGGAAAGACGTTTTTAAGGGAGAAGTAGCATTTTCCAGTCTTTTTATGAAAAATATCATAGTACTTCCGGAGTCCGTGGTATATTCCGAAGAAGTAAACGGCAGTTCCAGCGAAAAGAATTACTATGTCTGGAAGGTAAAGCAGGAAACACTGATCAAACAGTACGTGACAGTAGGAAAGAATTACAATGGAAGAATGGTAATCCTTTCCGGTGTTACGGAAGGGGATATTTTGGCAGAAGAAGTCAGATAGGAGGAAAAGATGTTATTATTTGTATTTCAGAAAATGAAAAATAAAAAATGGCTGAATCTTTGTCTGGCTGTGGGAATCTGTCTTTTAATGGCGGTGTTCATCTGTCATCCAGTCTTAGAGGAGCATTCAGATAACCGGATCTTGGAAAATGGGTTTGAAGATCATGTAGAGGAATATGGGGAGTTTCCGGCGGCGCTCTTAAGAAGTGACAGTTGCTTGGCAGAAGATTATCCGACAGTTGAGTCTCTGATAAAAAGAATGAATCAGTATGAGGACAAGTGGACGGAGTATGTGAAGCTGGATAGGGTAAATTCCCAGCAT
>JBGVLD010000086.1:0-13048 GCA_045124075.1 Agathobacter sp. | reverse complement strand
TTTTTTTCTCTTGTTTATATTCCAGATTCACCTGCAAATTTCGTGAAATCAGTTATTCTCATAAAATAAAATTAGAGTAAATATGAAGAACAGTTTGTTTTGATTGAAGTGATTTTCGTCAAGGCAGACTGTTTTTTTGTTGTCTGCATTTAGAAAAGAGATACCACAGAAAGGTTCTTTATTTTCGATGAGCTAAACTCCATGACACAGTAACTACACTGATGGAGAATTAAAAAACAAGAAAATTTGATAAATTTCGGAAAATGATGTCCGATTTTGTATCTGCCAGTACAGAGTATATGAAGAGATAAATATTCAAAACACAGGAGGTACTGATTATGCAGAACAAATTATTTTTAAAGGCGGCCGATATATGTGAACTTCTTGAAGTAAAACAGACATCGGCTTATGAGATCATCGGAAATCTGAACAAGGAACTGGAAGAACAGGGCTACCTGACGCTTAGGGGAAAAGTTCCGACAAAGTATTTTGTGAAGCGTTTCTATGGAGTGGAAGATACTTGTGAGATTCCACAGGAAGAGGGAAAGGAATGGTTTCATGCGTAAGAGAAAAATGTATTTATCAGTGGAAGACATTGCAGAACTCTTTGGATTATCAGTTTCGTTTGCTTACCGGGTAGTGGAAAGAATGAATGCCGATCTGGCAAGCAAGAACTATTATGTGATTCTCGGTCGGGTGCCAACCCGCTATGTAGAGGACAAAATCTATGGTTTGGAACACGTTGAGCAGTATTTGAAGGATTTTGTTTATGAAGAAAGATACCTGAAGGGTGCGGAATTTAATGTCTATGCAGCTGAAAATATCTATACACCGGATTATCAGAAAGATGAAAACGGAAACAGACAGCTGATCTATGCGAAGGATGCACTGGTAACAACAGTTACGACCGGAGAAGACGGAAAAGCAGTTGCAGAGAATCTGCCGCTTGGTTCGTACTATGTGGTAGAAAAGACTGCACCGGAAGGATTCGTTCTAAACCATGATAGATCAGAAGTCGCATTTGTCTATGCCGATCAGGATACACCTGTGATTGAACAGGAAGTGACTGTTGGCGATGACCGACAGAAAGTTGCAATCCAGGTAGAAAAACAGGATGCAGAGAATGGTGCAACCGTAGCAGGGGCTGTCTTTGGTATCTATAACAAAGAGGATATCAAGGCAGATGGAAAAGTGATTGTGAAAGCAAATACACTCTTACAGAAAATGACTTCTGATAATGATGGTCTTGCAGCATGTACGCTGGATCTGCCACTTGGACAGTATTATGTGAAAGAGTTAAAAGCACCGGCGGGATTTGTATCCTCTGATGAAATTCTGAATCTGGATGCTTCTTACCAGGGACAGGATGTGAAGACAGTAAAACTGAAAACAGTGAAAAAGAACCAGCCGACAACAGTAGAAATCACAAAATCTGATGTAACAACAGGTGTGGAACTGGATGGGGCAAAACTCACCGTTCTTGATAAAGAAGGAAATGTTGTGGATCAGTGGATTTCTGTAAAAGATCAGCCACATGTGATCAAACGACTGACAGTTGGAGAGGAATACACCCTTCGTGAGGAAATGGCACCTTATGGTTATCTGAAAGCAACGGATGTGAAGTTCACGCTGGAAGATACCGCAGAGATTCAGAAAGTAGAGATGAAAGATGAAGTACCGACAGGACTTCTGATCATCAACAAAAATGGAGAGTTTTTGGATAAAGTGACACTTCTGGACAATGTAAAAGGTACTGTGGAGCATCTCTTTGAATATGTAACTGGAAGTCTTACAGATGTAACTTTCGATGTATTTGCTGCGGAAGATATCAAAGCGGCAGATGGTGTCAGTGAAGATTATTTCAAAGCAGATGAAAAAGTAGGAACCATTACTACGGATTCCAATGGTATTGCACAGATGGGAGATCTACCGGCTGGCAAGTACTATGTGAAGGAAGTAAAAACAGCCCATGGTTATGTGCTGGACGGAGAGCCGAGATATGTTGATCTTTCCTACCGTGATCAGGACACACCAGTCATTACTTATGATGAGAAATGGCAGAATGCCCGTCAGAAAGTAAAGGTTACGGTTGTGAAGAAAGAAAAAGATACAGACCGTGTCCTTGCAGGTGGTGTCTTCGGTCTTTATACCAGTGAAGATATCAAAAATGCAAAGGGCGAGGTACTCCTTGAGAAAGACAGTCTGATCGAGCAGCGAGTAACGGATGAAAAAGGACAGATTACTTTTACGGCAGATCTTCCGGTAGATGGAAAATACTATGTGAAAGAAATCTTTGCGCCGGACGGATTTGTTACAACAGAAGAAGTACAGGAATTTACCTTTGAATATGCCGGAGAAGACCAGGCAGAAGTAAGCTACGACTTTACTTTTGAAAATCAGCCAACCACAGTGGAACTGTCCAAAACAGACCTGACAACAGGTAAAGAACTTCCAGGTGCACACCTGAAAGTAACGGATTCAGATGGCAATACAGTAGATGAATGGACTTCTACGGAAGAATCCCATGTGATCAAAGAACTGGTTGTTGGTAAGAAATACACCATGACAGAGAAAAAACCGGCAGATGGATATGTCACTGCAGAAAGTATTACTTTCATAGTAGAGAATACAGCAGAGGTTCAGAAGCTGTATTGAAGCCAGGGAATTGATTATCATGTTACCGCCGAGCCTGATCGAGTATGACCATGAACTGTTGCTGAAGTACATAACTTCGGTTTTCCTGGAGAAATATGATGTGGGATGCTGTGCGGCATTGCATCACAATAAGAGCAAAACCAATCTGCATATTCACCTGATTTTCTCTGAGCGGGAGATCCGGCAGGAAGTGGAACGGAAAGTTGCCAGCAGAAATATGTTTTATAATGAATCCGGCAAACATGTGGGGACGAAAAAGGAGATACTTGATGAGGACGGAAATCTGCGATCTGGATGTAAGATCATCAAAAAAGGGGAAGTGTATGAGACGAATTTCTTTCAGCCAAAGAAGGAAGAATTTAAGTCCAATGCATTTCTTGAAAATATAAAGCAGGTCATGACGGATGCCATCAATGAGATTGTGAAAGATGAAAATGAAAAGCTGCAGGTATTTCAGAAAGGTGGTCCTTATATTGCTACAAAAAAGATTGGGAAAAACAATCCCAAAGAGGCGGAGATTAGGGCAGACAATTATCTCCGGCAGGAATGGAACCGAAATGTAGATCGGGCATTGCTTACGGGCACATCAGAAGTAGAAGTGATGATGGCAAAGCAATCACAGATTGATGAACCGGTGTCGGAGTCACTCCGGCAACATGGGCAGGATCCGAAGCTATTTACCGGGATCCTTCAGAAAGCAGTCGGATATTTAAGGGGATTTGTAGAATTTCTGCGGGAGACGAAATACTTCGATAGAGATCCAGATGGGAATCCTCTGATTGATCATGATGTGAGGATTGACATTACGCCAGAACCACTGCCAGCAAAACCGAAAGGAGAACGTCCTTCCTCGACAAAACAGGAGGCAGAAGTCATGAGATTACAGCAAATCCTGAACAAGATGAAAAAGCAGGAACAGAAGATCTATGCTATTGAAAAAGCAATCGTGAAACTGGAAAAAGATCTGAAGGAAGTGAAAAAGAAATGGTTCTACCGAAAAGAACAGAAAGAACTGGAAGGAAAGATTGATGCGAAAAAAGTCCAATTGGAAAAGGCGAAGGCTACATTGGATCTGATCCCGGCTCTGCATGGATATCAAAATGCATTGGAAGTTACAAAGGCGATTAGGCTTGCAAAAGCGGAATTGAAGAAAGTTCAGATGGCTCAAAAAGCATGGGATGCACCGGAACCAGAACCGGAGAAAATGTATCTGAGGATTCCGGCTAATGTTCCGAATGTGGGGAAACAGGAAATGCAGAATAGTACCGGGAAGAAACGGAGTATTCATGAACGGTTGGAGGAGAAGAAACGACAGGGGCAAAATGTAGATTATGTTAGGCAACGAAAAATTCATAATCGAGATTGCTTATAATATGATAAAAAGTCTTGACAGATAATGTTTATCTGTATATTATATAGATAACCGATATATAGATTACCTACATAAGGAGGGTGAAGTTTATGGCTATTGAAAAATCATTAGTTTCCGGAAGCATGACAATGCTTATTTTGAAACTGTTATCTGAAAAGGACATGTATGGCTATGAGATGATAGATACATTACGCCAAAAATCTCAGAATGTGTTTGAATTAAAGGCCGGAACACTATATCCATTGTTGCACAGCCTTGAAGAAAAGGGCTTATTGGTGGTATATGAACAAGAATTTGGCGGAAAAACCAGAAAGTATTATAGTCTGACAAAACAGGGAGGAAAACTTCTGGAGAAGAAAACCGAAGAATGGAGAGAGTATTCGGCAGCAGTATCGAATGTTCTTGCATTGGAGGTGTGATTTATGGATGAATATTTGAAGACATTGCTAGAACAAATTCGCTGCAAGAAGGCTAGACCATATATACGACAGGAATTGCAGAATCATATGGAAGAGCAGATTGAGGCAAACATCCATGCTGGCATGAACTACGAGAGTGCAGAAAAAGAGGCTGTTAAGGATATGGGGGATCCGGTCGAGGCGGGGATTTCACTTGACCGGATTCATAAGCCTCAGATTGCATGGAAGTTGCTTTTTATGATCGCTTTAATTAGTGTAGCTGGAATTGTGACGCATATAATGATTGCAACGCATATGGATGGGGCAGATGCATTTGCTTCCAGTAGATATGTGATTCATGTATTGGTGGGAATTGTAGTCATGATGGTCTTATATTTTATGGACTATACATTATTAGCAAGATATTCTAAGTTGATTGCTGTTATATTATTGGCGACATGTTTACTAACCTTGTTTTTTGGAGTTAGCATAAATGGTATGACATATTACATGAATATTGGTGGAAGGGTCATATCCATACAGGCATTGATGTTGTTCTATGTTCCGATTTACGGGGGAGTCATTTACCAGTATCATGGATTAGGGTATAAGGGATTCGTAAAAGCAGTAGCTTGGATGGTACTGCCGATTCTTTTTGTCATGCGGATGCCTGCCACAATGACAGCAGGTTTGATGATGATATCGATGCTTGTGATGTTGACAATAGCTGTTTTGAAAGACTGGTTTATCATTCCGAAGAAAAAAACGATAGCCGGATTATGGGGGATTTTTATGGTTCTGCCAGTTGTGAGTTTCTTTGGGATGTATTTTGGAAATGTCCTGGCGTCATACCAGAAAGCACGTATACAGGCATTTGTTTCTAACACTGGAGATGCAAATTATTTGACTGCAACAATACGTTCGTTTTTGAAAACAAATAAAATGATAGGAAGTAGTGGAGCAGATGTTTCGGAAAAATTGCCCGGGTTTAATGCAGACTATCTGCTAACGTATTTGTCATCTACATACGGAATGATCGTAGCGATACTTGTATGCTGTGTCTTAGCTGTTTTAATACTTTTTGTTTTTGGAACAGCTTTGAAACAGAAGAACCAATTAGGTATGATGATGGGATGTGGATGTGGCATGATTTTCCTTGTAAGTTTTCTGATAAATGTATTAGAAAATTTAGGGGCATTTCCGCCAACAACGACATTTCTTCCATTCTTATCTGCAGGTGGAAGTTATATTGTTGTTTCATACGGGCTAATTGGTATCGTATTAAGCATATACAGGTACAAAAATGTTTATCCGCGACATGTAAAAGTCAAAATGCCACATATAAAAATGACGATTGATTTATAAGTTGACAGAATAATGATCAGAGTAAGAAACCAGAAATCTGAGGCAAGTAAGGAAAAATACTCATCGAATGTTTTGTGGTGGATGGAAAGTGGAATGGAAATAAAGGTTTTGACATATTGAGAATGTGTTGCTAATATAATTATAGAAAAGATGCTACCGATAGACGGTTAGCCCACATAATGATTAGTTAAAAAATAACCGTTCAGTTTGCGAGGCTGGGGCGGTTATTTTTTTGTGCCCGTTTGGTTTGGTAGATAGGAGTGTTACATGATTAAAGTTGATAAATGATTAGACTTAAATTGCTATCAGAAAGCGATTGAAACTAAGCACTTACAACTATTGTGATATAGTTGGCGGTGATTATATTATCGTTACGAATGGAATTGAAATTGAAATGGCAGCATATGATGAAAAAACAGATTCATATATTGTTCTAAATGAAATTTTACAGTACAGGGAGATGTTAAATCAAGAATATTCACTGCCAGAAGTTCCGAAAGAAAATTTTGAACGCTTTTCGATTACTGAATTAGAAAACCAAGAAAAGATTGAAGAGTATAGTGAAATGGGAACATGGATTTTCGGACAGGATACACCACCTTGGATACGAACATTTGCCGTCAATTTCTGCCAAGCGATGTTAGATGACAAACACACGCTTCCATTAAAGGAATGTAAAAATTTTGATGTAATCAAGGATATAGGCAGACGGTATATGGACTATGGAAATGCTGGAGGCGGTCACTATAATGGAATTTATAGATCTTTTCTTGTAAGGGATAGATTTGGAGAAACGCAGATTGTTTCGATATCCATATTTGGTACGACCTCAGATTTGAATGATGAAAAACGAGGTAGTTATACATCATTAGTTCTTGCCATAGATCGTTTCAAAACAAGTCATAATTCTTTGCAGTACAATGTGGATCGTTTCGCAAAACAAAATGGGAATACTATAGTATTTACGCACAATGGGCAGATTAGTAGTTTTAAAAGTAGCTATGTAATTGAAAAAGTAAAAAAAGTCAGCGATAGACTTTCTGTATTTGAAAATAGCATATTATTGGGAAAAGTAGATACTGGTGAATTGCTTTATCTTGACAATGCTATGTTTGCAGATTTCATTTATAATATGATTGAATATGCACTTTTGCGAGAAGAAGTAAGACGAGATATAAGAAAAGCAAGAGGCACCGTTAAGTAGGCACCTCTTCTTTTTAAAGGGTTGGCTCTTTTCCTGATACAGGAATTTGCATCTCCGGAGCATTGAGTAGTGCTGTGAAATTCTGCTGAATAATCTCCAGTGTCTTCTGCTTTTTCTGCAATTCCTGTTTTTCCCGGACAGTAGCAGCCAGTTCAGATTCAAGATTTTCAATCCGTTTTTGGATTTTGTTAGAGCTTGGGATTTTGGTGACACCGAAATCTTGAAGCTCTTTTTTTAGTGAATCGTGGAGCTGGTATTCTGCCTGATGTTTGAACCGGTATGCTTTTGGATTTTTAGCAGATTTGCAATCTTCAATTACTTTTCGGCAGAGACGGTAAGAATCACAGTGTTTTTGAATGATTTTCTGTGTGCTCAGCTCACTGTTGATTTGCGTTATTCTTTGATCAGCCGCTTTAACAGAAGCATCAACATCAGAAACATGCTGTTGGAAATCTTCATAATTCAGCAGGTTATTTTCGGAAAGATAGTTGAAGGTGCGGGCTGCTTCTTTCAGGTTATTGAGTTTTGCCCATCGTTCAAATCCTTCTCGATTGCCGGTCGTAACATAAGTGGAGATATTGATATACAGGCGAGCTTCTATGGACAGATGCTTTGGAACTTTCGCTTTGCTACGATTTTTAGCCAGACGGATGCGGACATTTTCTTCGCTATAATAACTTCCAAGAGATTTCATATAAGTGAAATTCTTCTGCTCCGGTGCACGGAAGGATAGATGTTTTCCCTGTCGAACTTCATATCCCGCTAACTGCATTTTTTGTAGAAATTCCTCATAGTTGATGGAAGTCCAGATTGCCTTATCAACCGCAACACGCAGTTTGGCTTTCCAGCTGGTCCCACGATGATATTCCATGTTCTCTTTATAACTTTTACCTTTTTCTCCGGTTGGCATACTGGTGGTAAGTCCATTTTCATGGCAGATACGATTACTGATTCTGCAGAGTTTATGGTAGCTCCGCTTATTGGAAACATACTTGTGATGATCAACAAAACTTGCAGCGTTGAAGATGATGTGATTGTGGATATGATTTTTATCAACATGGGTGCTGATCACGTATTCATATTTTCCTTTCAGTACTTCGTCTGCAAATTGCTGTCCTAAGCGATGGGCAGTTTCGGCATCAACTTCTCCAGGTTTAAATGACTGGATCAGATGAAATGCCAGGTTATCGCCTTTGTCCATTCCATTCTTTTTTGCCATTTCTCTTGTCATAGAAAATTCAAGATCTGCAGTTTCTGGGGAACAGCCAAAACTGGAAACTAACAGTTTTTCATCTGTCTTATCTGGATTTGTAATATAGTCCAGAGCTTTCTTGTCTGTTACTTTAATGGGGAAGATCTTAAGATACGCCATAATTCTTTCACCATCTCTTTCAATTCTTGCATTTCTTCCGGATACAGATCTCCGGTGCTGTTTACTTTTTTTGCAATCTGATTAATATTCACACCAATCTTATGCATTTCCTCATACTGTTTCTTCAGTGGAGTGGTATCGGTGCTGACGATGTAACCGTCGATTGCCATTTTACGAAGATAAGCTCCCATGTTTTTTGTCTTTGATTCAATCATCTTTCTACGAATAAGCTTTTTTTCTTCCGGGGAAACACAAAACAAAATCTGTATATTTCTTTTTCTCTTTGCCATAGGCAGATTCTCCTTTCTTGGGTTCTTCAAAGTAGTGACTTCTGGGTTTTTAATTTAGGGCAGGGTTCCCTAAATTGCTGGTTTTTCGGAAGTGTATATACACTTCCTGTCCTTGCTATTTACCGGTGGCACAGCCGCCGGAAGAGAGTCTTTAAAAAAGATCCCTCTATAAATAAGGTACTGAGAGAAGAAAAAGAGGACATCGAAGCTCTGAAGTATGACGCAGGCATGATTCTGTGGTATAGTAAAATCTGAACGAGAAAGAAGAAAAGAGGTCAAACCGATGCCACGGAAAAACCATAAGATGATAGATGGGAGACTACTGCAAACGAATAAGAAGTATTCCCAGTTAAAAATGAAGCAGAAAGAAAAGATTGCGGAATGGATGTTTCAGGCAACCAGAGATTATTATATGAAAAAATGTACTTTTCCGAATGATAAACATTTGGAAGAAGTGGTGGATTCTGTTTATGAAAAAATCGAAGATGCTGAAATCTGGATTCCGTATGGAGAGGTCTTCAAGCATTATAAATCCAAACGCTCGGATATCAACAAACGTGTCAGAAAATCTCTGAATGAAAAAGAAGAGAGTCGGATTGAGAAGGTCTGTTTTATGAATATGTGTATGATTCAGGATGATAAAGGAAACGTACTGGCTCTGGATAAAGTAAATGATAGTTATACCGGTACGACTTTTCCAGGTGGTCATGTAGAAGCGAATGAGATTTTTCAGAAATCTATGATTCGGGAAGTGTGGGAAGAAACAGGACTTACGATTGAAGCACCGAAGCTTGGAGGATTATATCATTGGCATAAGGGCGGAGTGCATTATGTCATTACCCTGTATAAATCGGATAAGTTTACCGGAGAATTGAAGAGTTCTGAGGAAGGAAGAGTTTATTGGATTTCGCTGGAAGAGTTGAAAACAAAAGAACTTGCTACAGGTATGGAACACGTTTTAAAGATTCTGGAATCAGAGCAGGTGGATGAGTGCTATATGCATCTGGAAGCAGATGGATATGTGGGAGATTTGTATTAAAGAATTACATGAGAAATGGCTGCCTGCTCATTGGAGAAAAGACGGCCATTCTTTATAAGATACATCATTCATCTATTCTATTTTTTGCTGTTCACTTTTAGAAGTGAAATTAATATATTTGGCACATTGTAAAATTGAAATAACTGCATCAATGCTTTCAGGATTGGAGAAGCTCATGATAAAAGGTTCTTCTTTAAATTCCATGGGTTCGAACCCAGGATTCTGATCTGGATTCTTGAGTATATGGATGGGACGTGCACTCTGATTATAAAATGCCAGTTGTGCGGAATCTGTAGTGTTACCGATGACACCAATGCCTACATCCCCTTTTCCAAAATCTATTCTATGTTTATTTAAGTTGATCATTTTCAAAAATCTCCTTTTTCAAAAATAGCATATTTAGTAATTTTCTATTATTCCCGAAGTAGGGATATCTTTTAAAAAGTCACTGTTGGAAGTAATCGGAGAATCTATAATCTGAACGCCGCTTCGTTTCATCATTCGGAATTTGAAATCAAGAAGTTCCGGTGGAACTTTCAGTTCGGCGGCAGCCTGGAAAAAGGACATATCAGCGTTAAGCATCTCCAGTACATCTTCATCCTCCAGAAGATAATCAGCGGCAAAGCAATTCGCTTCATATTCACATTGTGATACTCCATCGAATAATTCAAAATCGTGAAAACACTTGATCTGAAGAGTTTTCTGATGAAGGAGTGCGTGACCGATCTCATGGATTAGGATAATCTGTTGTATGATTTCTGGCAGATCGCTGTTAATGACGATGCAGGTCTTTCGACATTCCCGCATACAGAAGCCTTTACAACAGTTTGGATCAGTTCCAAGCGGAAGCTTCTTAACAATAATATGCATAGCGGTTGCAAGGCGGTACGGATCACTTTCCTGATATTTTGCTTTTACTTTATTAACAGTGTCTCTTATACATTTTGAACTCATAAAAACACCTCGATATTTCATAAGATAGTTTGCTGCAAGTATAGAGTAGCAAAAGTGCTGTACGAAAATACGGACACCTATGAATCACTTTCCGCTTCAGTGTTTTTCTTTTTCCGTCCAAATGTCTTTTTGGCTTCCATCTTACAGGAAAGATATGCTTTGGTTACAGCCTGATAGAAAGCATCTTTTGCTTCTTCATCGAGTTCGCCACCAGCGAAAAGGGCACGGTTGGCTTCGAGAATCTCATTGATGTCCCTGGCTCCTTTTTCCCCAAGCTGTCCATTGACTTCATCAATATAATCCATTTTTTCAATTCCATAAGAAGGATCTGTGATCTCATCATGTTTTAAATAATCGTAAGAGACATTTAATGCATGAGCGAGTTTTCTCATAGTAGAGATTCGTGCGATGGTGCCGGAATTTTCATAAGCTGCAATCGCACGCTGGGATACGCCGACCAGTTCTGCAAGTTCTTTCTGTGTCAGATGATTCTGTTCTCGTTGAAATTTAATCTTATCTGAAAAATTCATAGTGGGATCCTTTCCAAGTTTTTGAAATCGTAACTTCATCAACTTTATAAAAACTATTGACAGAGTTCATTATCACGTATAAAATACAAACAAATGTTCGTGAAGTTAGTAGAAATTATAATCTATAAACTTCACAAAGTCAATATGAAGAAAAGAACTTTTATTATGATTTTTAAGACTGGTAGGTGAATGTTATGAGCAGGACAATTCTTCATTCAGATATGAATTGCTTTTACGCAAGTGTTGAGATGCTGCATCATCCGGAACTTGCCGGGAAGCCGATGGCAGTCGGTGGTGATCCGGAAGCAAGACATGGAATTGTGCTGACTGCGAATTATATTGCAAAGCGAGCCGGAGTGAAAACAGGTATGGCATTGTGGCAGGCAAGGCAGGTTTGCCAGGAAATAATTTTTGTACCGCCTCGCATGGATCTTTATTTGAGGTTTTCCAGAATGGCACAGGAGATTTACAGTGAATACACAGATCAGAGAGAACCATTTGGGATTGATGAAAGTTGGCTGGATGTAACTGCCAGTACTTCTATCAAGGGAGACGGAATGAAGATTGCAAAAGAGATCAGCAGTAGGATTAAATATGAACTGGGCGTTACCGTAAGTATTGGTGTTTCCTGGAATAAGATATTTGCAAAGCTCGGTTCTGATTATAAAAAGCCAGATGCCATCACAGAGTTTTCCAAAGACAATTACAAGGATATTGCATGGAAACTTCCAGTAGGAGACTTACTCATGGTAGGACGAAGCACCGAACGGACGATGAAGAAACTAGGCATTTGTACAATCGGAGATCTGGCAGGAGCAGAACCTTCTATATTAGAACCATATCTTGGAAAGATGGGATTGGTACTTCATACCTTTGCAAATGGATGGGATGAGACTCCAGTTTCAGTAGAAGGATATAAAGCACCCATCAAGTCTATCGGGAATAGCACAACAACACCAAGAGATCTTGTTAGTGAATTGGATGTGAAGATTATTTTGATGGCACTTTCAGAAAGTGTAGGAGCCAGGCTTCGTGAAAATGGTTTTCAGTGCAGGACAGTAGAGATCTCGATTCGGGATAATGGACTGTATCATTTTACGAGACAGTGCAAGTTGGACAGGGCAAGTAATCTTACAGAAGAAATTGCCAGAACTGCATTTGCGTTATTTCAGAAAAATTATAATTGGGAACATCCGATCCGTAGTCTTGGTGTTCGAGGATGTGATTTGGTGTCGGAAGAGATGCCTTATCAGCTTGATTTATTTATGGATGAAACAAAAAGAGAAAAAATCAAAAAGATGGACCAGGTGGTAGATGAGATCCGTGGAAGATTCGGTTATCAGAGTATTCAGAGAGCATTCATGTATCAGGATAAGATACTGGCACAGCTGAATGCTAAGGAACACACGGTTCATCCACAAGCATATTTTCATGGACAGGAGAGAGCAGGTGTTTTGTAATGACAGCTAAAGTGTATGTAGATGTCTTGGCGGTATTCAGCCGGGAAGGAGAATTGATCCCTACAGCGTTTGTCTGGGAAGATGGACGTAAGTATGCGATTGATAAGGTTTCAAAACCGGAGCGTTGTGCCAGTCGAAAAGCTGGTGGAACCGGATATCGTTATACCTGTCAGGTGGGCGGAAAAATCTGTCATCTGACTTATGAAGAAAATTATAAATGGTTTATGGAACGTAAATAACGGCGCCCTAAAAGGGAGCCCTGAATCAGGTAATGTCATTTAGATAAGGACATTAATTCGCAGGCATCTCAAGAGAGGGTAGTAAGTTTTTGTTTACTATCCTCTTTTCTTTTCAACTTCTTTAAAAAAAACCATGACAAATAAGCAGATACCTAGTGCATCTGCAAAAA
>JBGVLD010000085.1:0-21133 GCA_045124075.1 Agathobacter sp. | reverse complement strand
AAAAAAGAGATGGCTCGTTTGAATAGTTTAGACGATACGGTAAACAAAGAACAGCTCTTATTTGGTATAAACCAAGGTGCTATTTTTGATGATATTCGTATTGAACATGCAAAACGTATTGCGGAAATGGACTTGGATGGTTATGCGGTTGGTGGACTTGCGGTAGGTGAATCTCACGAAGATATGTATCATATCTTAGATGTGACGGTTCCACATTTACCAAAGAATAAACCAACCTACCTTATGGGGGTTGGTACACCAGCAAATATTTTAGAAGGTGTAGAACGTGGTATTGATTTCTTTGACTGTGTATATCCTACTAGAAATGGTCGTCATGGACATCTGTATACAAACCATGGAAAAATTAACTTGTTTAATCAAAAATTCGAAAAGGATATGCGTCCGATTGAGGAAGGTTGTCAGTGTCCGGCTTGTAAGCATTATAGTCGTGCATATATCCGTCATTTGTTAAAAGCAAAAGAGATGCTTGGTATGAGACTTTGTGTACTTCACAACCTTTATTTCTATAATACAATGATGGAAGAAATCAGAGATGCATTAGATGCAGGACGCTTCCATGAATACAAGGCAGAAAAATTATACAATATGTCACAGGGACAGAAATAGTGCTTGCCCTATTTAGGAATATCTAGTATAATAGCGAACATGATGAACTGAAAAGTTATAAAAGAGAGTTAAAAATAGGAGGATCGATTGATGTATTCAATTTTAGCACAGACAGTTAGTACAGGCGAAGCATTATTATCAACTGTATTACCAATGGTATTATTGTTTGTTTTTATGTATTTTATTATGATTCGTCCACAGCAGAAGGCAGAAAAGAAAAAAGCACAGATGCTTAATGAGATCGTTGTAGGAGATATTGTTCTTACTACAAGTGGTTTCTACGGAACAATCATTGACATTCAGGATGATACAGTAATCGTAGAATTTGGTAACAACAGAAACTGCCGTATTCCAATGCAGAAAGCAGCAATTGTAGAGGTTGAGAAACCAGAGTCTGCAGAAAGCTAATAGAAAGTCAGATGAGAGGGGATTGTCTTTTGGGCAATCCCTTTTAAAATATAAAGTACCTTGCTTTTTTTGACTTCTTACATTATAATAGCCATGCCTGTTAAAAGGATAAATTCAGGGAGGATGAAAAATGAAGAATATCATTGTTGGACAATCAGGAGGACCTACATCCGCTATTAATGCGTCATTATATGGTGTAATTGCGGAGGCTTTTGATCATTCGGATGAAATTGGTTACGTATATGGAATGGTCAATGGAATTGAAGGATTTTTGCAGGATAATATTATTGATTTAACGAAATATGCAAAAAAATATGAAATTTCCTATATGAAAAATACTCCATCTTCTTTTTTAGGAAGCTGTCGCTTCAAACTGCCAGAGAATCTGGAAGAGGAAGTTTATGGACAGATTTTTGAAAAGCTGGAGAAATATGAAATCGGTGCCTTCGTTTATATTGGAGGAAATGATTCCATGGATACCGTTGCGAAATTAAGCACTTATGCAGCAAAAATAGGTTCTTCTATTCGTTTTATTGGAGTGCCAAAGACCATTGACAATGACCTTGTTATGACCGACCACACTCCAGGGTATGGTTCAACAATTAAATATATTGCAACAACGTTAAGAGAAATCATTCTGGATGCTGGCGTATATGATATGCCAGTGGTTACCATTGTGGAGTTAATGGGAAGACATGCTGGATGGGTAACTGCGGGAAGCGTTCTTGCCAGAACGGATTATGATAAGAACCCAATGTTAGTATATCTTCCGGAAGGAGATTTTGACGTAGATCAGTTTATTGAAGATGTAAAGAAAGCCCTGACTGTACAGAATTCCGTAGTAGTCTGCGTATCGGAAGGAATTTCCGATAAAGAAGGTGTGTTTATCTGTGAATATGGAGATGATGTGGCGGTAGACGGTTTTGGTCATAAGATGTTAGCTGGATGTGGTAAAGTCTTAGAACGTCTTGTGAAAGAGAAAATCGGGTGCAAGTGCCGTTCTATCGAGTTCAATCTTTCCCAGCGCTGTTCTGCCAACCTGGCTTCCTTAAGCGATATTACAGAAGCAGAAATGGCTGGAAGGTTTGGCGTCAAGAGTGCACTGGCTGGTGAAACTGGAAAAATGGCAGCTTTTGTAAGAGATGAGAATTCAGAAGAATATAAGCTTGATATGGCACTGGTGGATGTAACAGAGGTATGTAACCAGGAAAAGAAATTTCCAAAAGAATGGATTACTGAGAATGGAACTAATATTGCAGAAGAGTACCTTGCCTATGCAATGCCTTTAATTCAGGGTGAGTGTCAGGTCCCATATGAGAACGGACTTCCTCAGTATGCGGTACCGGCTTACAAAAACCCATTATAAAATAATAGAATAATAAATAAAAATAACATAACATACGGTTATATAGCCTATGAAAAAGTAAAATAGTTTCTTTTATTGAAAAACAAACATTCTTGCTATATGATAGTATAAATAAACTTTTATAGAAAAGGGGATAGACCATGGAATGTAAAATTGGTGTGATTTCTGGTGATGGAATTGGACCGGAAGTCGTTGCGGAAGCAAAGAAAGTCTTAGATGCTGTAGGCGCAAAATATGGGCACAGCTTTGATTATACAGATATTTTAATGGGAGGGTGCTCCATTGACGCAACAGGAGTTCCTTTAACAGATGAAGCAATTGAAACTGCAAAAAGTTCTGACGCAGTTCTGATGGGCTCTATTGGAGGAAATACTTCTACTTCTCCATGGTACAAGCTTCCACCAGAACTTAGACCAGAAGCAGGACTTTTAAAACTTCGTAAGTCCTTAAATTTGTTTGCGAATTTAAGACCTGCTTATTTATATGAAGAATTAAAAGCAGCATGTCCTTTAAGAGAAGATATTATTGGCAGCGGTTTTGATATGATGATTATGAGAGAACTGACTGGTGGCCTTTATTTCGGAGAGAGAAAGACCGAAGAAATAGATGGTATTATGACCGCTACGGATATGCTTACATATAATGAAGAAGAAATCAGACGAATCGCAAAACGAGGTTTTGACATTGCCATGAAGAGAAGAAAGAAAGTAACTTCTGTAGATAAGGCAAATGTATTAGATTCCTCCAGACTTTGGAGAAAAGTAGTAGAAGAAGTAGCAAAGGATTATCCAGAAGTAACCTACGAGCATATGTTAGTAGATAACTGTGCAATGCAGTTAGTAAAGGATCCAAAACAGTTCGATGTCATTCTGACAGAGAACATGTTTGGTGATATTTTATCTGATGAAGCAAGTATGGTAACTGGTTCCATCGGAATGTTATCCTCTGCCAGCTTAAATGATACAAAATTCGGTCTTTATGAGCCAAGCGGCGGCTCTGCACCGGATATCGCTGGAAAAGGAATTGCAAATCCAATTGCAACGATCTTAAGTGCCGCAATGATGTTGCGTTATACTTTTGACCTGGATAAAGAAGCGGATGCCATCGAGGCAGCAGTAAAACAGGTATTAAAAGAAGGATATCGTACCATCGATATTATGCCTCAGGCAGGAGAAGCTACAGAGGGAATTTCTCAGGTGGGAACAAAAGAAATGGGAAATCTGATTTCTGCCAGAGTATAGTTAATGACGAAAACATACAGCAAGATATGAATACAAAATAAAGAGAGGAAACCAATATGAAGAGTGATAATGTAAAAGCTGGTATGCAGCAGGCACCACATAGAAGTCTTTTTAATGCCTTAGGTTTTACAGAAGAAGAAATGAAAAAACCTATGGTAGGTATCGTTAGTTCCTATAACGAAATCGTTCCAGGACATATGAATCTGGATAAGATCGTAAATGCAGTAAAACTGGGAGTCGCAGAAGCAGGAGGTGTTCCTGTGGTATTTCCTGCCATTGCGGTGTGTGATGGTATTGCCATGGGACATGTAGGAATGAAATATTCTCTTGTGACAAGAGACTTAATTGCAGACTCTACTGAGTGTATGGCGCTGGCCCATCAGTTTGATGCTCTTGTTATGGTTCCAAACTGTGATAAGAACGTTCCAGGACTGTTAATGGCAGCAGCTAGAATTAATGTACCAACCGTATTTGTTTCTGGTGGTCCAATGTTAGCTGGCCATGTAAAAGGGCGTAAAACAAGTCTTTCTTCCATGTTTGAGGCAGTTGGTGCATACGCTGCTGGAACTATGACAGAAGAAGATGTAAAAGAATATGAAGCAAAAACCTGCCCTACCTGCGGTTCTTGCTCCGGTATGTATACTGCAAACTCCATGAACTGTTTAACAGAAGCCCTTGGTATGGGGCTGGGTGGAAACGGAACAATTCCAGCTGTATACTCGGAAAGAATCAAGCTGGCAAAACATGCTGGTATGGCAGTTATGGATATGTACAATAAGAATATCCGTCCAAGAGATATTATGACAAAAGAAGCAATCATGAATGCATTGACCGTAGATATGGCATTAGGATGTTCTACAAACTCTATGCTTCATTTACCAGCAATTGCTCATGAAGTTGGCTTTGACTTTGATATTGCTTTTGCAAATCCGATCAGTGAAAAAACACCAAACCTTTGTCACTTAGCACCAGCAGGACCTACTTATATGGAAGATTTAAATGAAGCCGGTGGTGTATACGCAGTTATGAAAGAACTGGCAGACATTGGACTGATCAATACAGAATGTATGACAGTAACTGGTAAGACAGTAGGAGAGAACATTGCAAATGCAGTGAATAAGAATCCAGAGGTTATCCGTCCAATCGACAATCCATACAGCAAAACTGGTGGCCTTGCCGTATTAAAAGGAAATCTGGCTCCAGATGGTTCTGTTGTAAAACGTTCTGCAGTTGTTGAAGAAATGATGGTTCATGAAGGACCAGCCAGAGTATTCGATTGTGAAGAAGATGCCATTGCAGCAATTAAAGGTGGAAAAATCGTAGCTGGAGACGTTGTTGTAATCCGTTATGAAGGACCAAAAGGTGGCCCTGGTATGAGAGAAATGTTAAATCCTACTTCTGCCATCGCAGGAATGGGACTGGGAAGTTCGGTGGCTTTAATTACAGACGGACGTTTCTCAGGAGCCTCCAGAGGAGCTTCTATTGGTCATGTATCTCCAGAAGCAGCAGTTGGCGGACCAATCGCTTTAGTAGAAGAAGGGGATATCATTAAGATTAATATTCCGGAAATGACATTAGATCTTGCAATCTCAGATGAAGAGCTTGCAGCAAGAAAAGCAAAATGGCAGCCAAGAGAACCAAAAGTAAATACAGGTTACTTAAAGAGATATGCTTCCTTAGTTACTTCAGGAAACAGAGGAGCTATTTTAGAGAACAAATAGTTAGAGGTTATAGAGAATGGAGTTAACAGGATCACAGGTTATTATAGAATGTTTAAAAGAGCAGGGGGTTGACACCGTCTTCGGTTATCCAGGCGGTGCCATCCTGAATGTTTATGATGAACTTTACAAACATCCGGAAATCAAACATGTTTTGACATCCCATGAGCAGGGAGCTTCCCATGCAGCAGATGGATATGCAAGAAGTACCGGAAAAGTTGGTGTATGTTTTGCTACCAGTGGACCAGGAGCTACGAATCTGGTAACCGGTATTGCCACTGCATACATGGATTCCGTACCAATGGTTGCAATTACCTGTAACGTAGGAGTTTCGCTCCTTGGAAAAGATAGTTTTCAGGAAATTGATATTGCAGGTATTACAACACCAATTACCAAACACAATTTTATTGTAAAGGATGTAACAAAGCTGGCAGATACAATTAGAAGAGCATTTACGATAGCCAGAAAAGGAAGACCGGGCCCGGTTCTGGTAGATATTCCAAAGGATGTGACTGCAGCAAAGGTGGACTTTGAAAATAAAGCAGTAGAATTGCCAGACCGTATTTCTTCTACTATTGCAGAAGAAGATCTGCAGAAAGCTGTGAAGATGATAAAAGCTGCGAAGAAACCATTTGTCTTTGTGGGCGGCGGTGCAGTTATCTCTGGTGCCAGTGATGAATTAAAGCAGTTCGTAGAGCTGGTAGATGCACCAGTCTGCGATACCTTAATGGGAAAAGGTGCATATGATGGCACTTCCGACAAATACACTGGAATGTTAGGTATGCATGGAACAAAGGCTTCCAATTTAGGAGTCAGTGAATGCGACCTTTTGATTGCTATTGGCGTTCGTTTTTCAGACCGAGTTCTGGGAAATGCAAAACGTTTTGCCCATCAGGCCAAAATCTTACAGTTCGATATTGATCCGGCAGAAATCAATAAGAACATTATTGCAAATGCTAGTGTTATCGGAGATGTGAAAGAAATCTTACAGCGCATCAACGGTATGTTAGAGAAACAGAGTCATAAAGAATGGTTCACTCATATTGAGCATTACAAGGAGAAATATCCATTTACTTATCCAAAAGCAGGATTGAGCGGTCCATATATCATTGAGAAAATCTACGAAATGGTACATGGAGACGCCATCATGGTAACAGAGGTAGGCCAGCATCAGATGTGGGCAGCTCAGTGCTATAAATACAAAGAGCCAAGAACATTGCTTACTTCCGGTGGACTTGGAACCATGGGATATGGTCTTGGAGCAGCTATCGGAGCACAGGTGGCTAATCCACATAAACAGGTCATCAATATTGCAGGAGATGGATGTTTCCGTATGAATATGAACGAGCTTGCAACGGCATCCAGACAGAATCTTCCATTGATCGAGGTTATTATTAACAACCATGTACTTGGAATGGTTCGTCAGTGGCAGACATTGTTCTATAATGAGCATTATTCCGCAACCATCTTAGATGATGGCGTAGATTTTGTAAAGCTTTCAGAGGCAATGGGAGCGGAAAGCCGAAGAGTTACAAGCCGTGAAGAATTTGAGGCTGTTTTTGCAGAAGCATTGGAATGTAAAAAGCCTTTTGTCATAGACTGTATTATTGATTCAGATGATAAGGTATGGCCAATGGTTGCACCAGGGGCACCAATTAACGAAGCTTTTGATGAAAAAGATTTAAATAATAAGGAATAGGAATGAGTTTAGGAGGAAAATCAAAAATGAGTAGAATTTACAATTTTTCAGCAGGTCCAGCTGTATTACCAGAAGAGGTATTACAGGAAGCAGCAGCAGAGATGATGGATTACAAGGGATGTGGAATGTCCGTTATGGAGATGAGCCACCGCTCCAAAGTATTTGATGACATCATCAAAGAAGCAGAAGCAGATTTAAGAGACCTTATGAATATCCCGGATAATTATAAAGTTCTTTTCTTGCAGGGTGGCGCTTCTCAGCAGTTTGCTGCAGTTCCAATGAACCTGATGAAGAATAAGAAAGCTGGATACATTGTAACAGGACAGTGGGCTAAGAAAGCTTATCAGGAAGCAAAAATGTACGGAGAAGCAGTAGAACTGGCATCTTCTGCAGACGAGACTTTCTCTTATATCCCAGATTGTTCAGATCTGCCAATTACAGATGACATGGATTATGTATATATCTGTGAGAACAACACAATTTACGGAACAAAATACAAAACATTACCAAATACAAAAGGAAAATTATTAGTATCTGATGTTTCCTCCTGCTTCCTTTCTGAGCCAGTAGATGTAAGTAAATATGGCATCATCTACGGCGGTGTACAGAAGAACGTAGGTCCAGCAGGTATGGTTATCGTAATCATTCGTGAAGACTTGATTTCTGATGATGTTCTTCCAGGAACACCAACCATGTTAAAATATAAAACTCAGGCAGACAATGATTCTCTTTATAATACACCACCATGCTACAACATTTATATCTGTGGCAAGGTATTTAAATGGTTAAAGAAGATGGGCGGCCTGGAAGAGATGGCAAAACGTAACGAAGAGAAAGCAAAGATTCTTTACGACTTCCTGGATGAAAGCAAGATGTTCAAAGGAACTGTAAGAAAAGAAGATCGTTCTCTTATGAATGTGCCATTTGTAACAGGTGATGCAGACTTAGATGCAAAATTCGTAAAAGAAGCAAAAGCAGCTGGTCTTGAGAACTTAAAAGGACACAGAAGCGTTGGTGGTATGAGAGCATCTATCTACAATGCAATGCCAAAGGAAGGCGTTATTGCATTAGTTGATTTCATGAAGAAATTCGAAGCTGAGAACGCATAAGAAAGAAAGAGGTAACGTGAAATGTTTAAATATACTTGTTTAAATCCAATTGCTGGGGTAGGCCTGGACTTATTTTCTGATGAATATCAGAAAGTAGATTCTATGGAAGGTGCTGACGCAGCATTAGTACGTAGTGCAGCAATGCATGACATGGAATTGGGAGATTCTGTCTTGGCAGTAGCAAGAGCTGGTGCTGGTGTAAACAATATCCCATTAGAGAAATGTGCAGATCAAGGTATTGTAGTTTTCAATACTCCTGGTGCCAATGCAAATGGTGTAAAAGAGCTGGTATTTGCTGGAATGTTATATGCAGCTCGTGATATTGTTGGTGGTATTGACTGGTGTTTGGAGAACCAGAATGATGAAAATATTGCAAAAACAGCAGAAAAACAGAAAAAGAACTTTGCTGGTATCGAAATTTCTGGAAAGAAATTAGGCGTGATTGGTTTAGGAGCAATCGGTGTTCTGGTAGCAAATGCAGCAGTACATATGGGAATGGATGTATATGGTTATGATCCATACATTTCCGTAAATGCAGCATGGAACTTATCCCGTAACGTAAAACACATCAGCAATGTAGATGATATTTACAGAGAATGTGATTTCATTACTGTTCACGTTCCGCTTTTAGATTCTACAAAGAAGATGATTAATGCAGAAGCCATTTCTAAAATGAAACCTACTGCAATTGTCTTAAACTTCGCAAGAGACCTTCTGGTTGATGAAGAAGCTATGGTAGACGCATTGGCAGCTGGAAAAGTTGCAAAATATGTAT
Source organism: Agathobacter sp. (assembly GCA_045124075.1). Taxonomy (GTDB): domain Bacteria; phylum Bacillota; class Clostridia; order Lachnospirales; family Lachnospiraceae; genus Roseburia. The sequence continues at coordinate 12,190 of JBGVLD010000085.1, read as the reverse complement.
CTGATTTCCCAAATACAACAACTGTTGGTGCAAAAGGATGTATTGTAACTCCACATCTTGGAGCTTCTACTGCTGAGTCAGAAGATAACTGTGCAATTATGGCAGTTCGTGAAATCCGTGATTATTTGGAGAATGGTAATATTGTTCATTCTGTAAACTTCCCAGATTGTAACATGGGTGCATGTACAACTGCAGGACGTATCGGAATTTTACACAAGAACGTATCCGGTATGATCAGCCAGTATTCTACTATTTTAGGAGATGCAGGCGTAAACGTATCTGATATGACTAATAAAGCAAAGGGTGATTACTCTTATGCATTGATTGATGTGGATTCTCCTGTTTCAGAAGAAGTAGCAGAGAGATTAAGAAGCATTGAAGGTGTACTTCGCGTACGTGTAGTAAAATAAGTTCAGAATAAAGGGGTTCCTATGGCAAAAGTTTTACCATTTGTCTGCGTGCGTCCAGCCGCAGAGAAGGCTGATAAAATTGCTGCATTGCCTTATGATGTATATAACCGCAGTGAAGCGATGGAAGTAGTTAAGAAAAACCCTGAATCATTTTTAGCAATAGACCGGGCGGAAACTCAGTTTCCCCCGGATATTGACATTTATGCGAACTGTGTTTATGAAAAAGCAGCCAGTATGATTCAGGAATGGAAGGAAAAAGGCTCATTTATCGTAGATGAAGACAAGAGCTATTATATTTATGAATTGACCATGAATGGAAGAGTGCAGACCGGGATTACAGCTTGTGCTTCCATTGATGATTATATGAATGGTGTCATTAAAAAACATGAGAACACCAGAGAAGATAAAGAATTAGATCGTATCCATCATGTAGATACCTGCAGTGCTCAGACGGGACCGATTTTTCTTGCATACCGGGCAAATACTGTCATTAATGAAGTGGTAACCCGTACAAAACAGCAGGACTCTTTATATGATTTTGTATCAGAGGATGGAATTCGACACAGAGTCTTTAAGATCAGTAATCAAGAGGATATTTCCAAAATAGAGACTGCATTTTCTCAGATTGGAGAAATCTATATTGCAGATGGACATCACAGAGCTGCTTCTGCAGTAAAAGTTGGATTAAAACGCCGGAAAGAGAATCCAGAATATACCGGAAATGAGGAATTTAACTATTTCCTTTCCGTATTATTTCCAGATGAAGAACTGATGATTATGGATTACAACCGTGTAGTGAAAGATTTAAATGGACTTTCTGATGACGACTTTCTGGCAAAAATGAAAGAATTGTTCCTGGTGGAAGAGATTATGGGTATTGGTGGAGTAGAAGGCTCTCTCACAGAGATCAATGATGGGGAGCCGGCTTTATCTGATAAAGAAGTTGCTCCGCAGCAGAAAGGGGAATTCTCCATGTTCTTAGGAGATACCTGGTATCGCTGCAAAATGTATGAGAAAGATATTCCAAAGGATCCGGTGGAAGGTCTGGATGTATCTGTTCTTCAGAATCTGCTTCTTGCTCCGGTTCTCGGAATCCAGGATCCAAAGACTGACAAACGAATTGATTTTGTTGGAGGAATCCGGGGGTTAAAGGAACTGGAAAAACGCTGTAAAGAGGATTGTAAAGTGGCATTTGCCATGTATCCGACCTCTATTCAGGAGTTATTTGCAGTGGCAGACGCAGGACTTTTGATGCCACCGAAGTCCACCTGGTTTGAGCCAAAGCTTCGAAGCGGTCTGTTTATCCATGAATTCTAAGAGATATTCTGGATGATGTGATTTTACATAATTAATTAGGAGGTGCAATGGATGCGTATATTAGCAGCTTCAAGTGTTAATACAGAATTAATTGAATCCTATGTAAAACCAATCGTGACGGGAATTTTAGGATTTGCGGGACAGGTATTGATCGCTCTTTTAATTCTGGTAGTAGGATTAAAACTGATTTCCTGGATCGTAAAGAAAATAAAAGCCGGTATGGAAAGAACCGGAAAATTAGAAGCTGGTGTTGTTTCTTTTTTGAGTTCTTTAATAAAATATGTCTTGTATTTTGTACTGGTCATGATTATTTTAGGACAGTTCGGAGTAACCACAGGTTCTGTAGTAGCAGTTCTTGGTTCAGTCGGAGTTGCGATTGGACTTGCTTTACAGGGGAGTCTTTCCAACTTTGCAGGTGGTGTGTTGATTCTTCTTTTAAAACCATTTGTAGTGGGAGATTACATTGTAGAGCATTCGAATGGACGGGAAGGAACTGTCAGTGAGGTTTCTATTTTTTATACAAAGCTAACAACACCTGACAACCGTGTGGTAATGATTCCAAATGGAACATTATCCAACAGCAGTATTACCAATAATACTAAAATGGAAAAACGTCGTCTGGATTTGGTAGTAGGCGTTTCCTATGATGCAGATCTGTCATTGGTAAGACAAGTATTAACAGATATTATCACAAACGAAGAAATGGTTATCAAAGAAGATTACATGGATGTTTATGTGAATGAATTGGCAGACAGCAGTGTGAACATGGGAATCAGTGTCTGGGTAAAGAATTCTGATTATATTAGAGCAAAAAGAAAGATGACAGAAGATATCAAACTTGCTTTTGACAAGAACGGAATCTCTATCCCTTTTCCCCAGACAGATGTGCACATTTTACAGGAAAAATAAGAAATTCTTGGAAAAAAGTAAGATTTTGTCAGAAATTGTTTGACAGAATTTCTCTGATGTGCTAGTCTCATTTTATAGCAACTGCTTAGAAATACAGGAACTTTAGGAGGATTTTTAGTTATGCAGCAGGGAACAGTGAAATGGTTTAATGCAAAGAAAGGTTACGGATTTATTTCTGACGAACAGGGCAATGAAGTATTTGTTCATTTCTCAGCATTAAACATGGATGGATTCAAAGAGTTAAAAGATGGTGAAAAGGTAGAATTTGAAGTAGTGAATGGGGAAAAAGGACCTCAGGCTGCAAATGTTACCCGTCTTGCATAAGCAGGAGTAATTTTGCTTTATAATTTGATGAATTATCATAAGAGCCTTCGGATTGGCGATTGCCAGCGCGATGGCTCTTTTTTTGGCGTGATGCCTGTGCATGATTTTATGTTTGCAGGAAATAACTAGAATGTATTCCACTTTTTTGGATTTTGGGCTATAATAAAAAGAACATTATTTTTAAGGGGAACAAATTATATGAATTTAAAAAATCTATCTGCTTATGAAGTAGTACAGAGGTCCCATTTAAAAGATATCGAGTCAGAAGGAATTCTTCTCCGTCATAAGAAGACGGGGGCAAGAATTGCAGTGGTATCCAATGAGGACGATAATAAGGTATTTTATATTGGATTTCGTACGACACCTGAAGATGATACAGGAGTTCCACATATTATCGAGCATACCACTCTTTGTGGTTCTGAAAAATTCCCAGTAAAAGATCCTTTTGTAGAATTGGTAAAAGGTTCCTTAAATACATTTTTAAATGCTATGACTTATCCGGACAAGACTATGTATCCGGTGGCAAGCTATAATGATAAAGATTTTAAGAATTTGATGGATGTTTATATGGATGCGGTATTTCATCCAAATATTACAAAGTACCAGGAAATCTTCAAGCAGGAAGGCTGGCATTACGAATTGGAGGACAAGGATGCACCTTTGACCATAAATGGTGTTGTTTACAATGAAATGAAGGGGGCTTATTCGTCTCCTGACGAAATACAACAGCAGGCAATTTCTGCAAGCCTTTTCCCAGATAATACTTACAGTAAGGATTCTGGCGGAAATCCACATTATATTCCAACACTTACTTATGAAGCGTATTTGGAATTCTATCATAAATATTACCATCCATCCAATTCCTATATTTATCTTTATGGAGATATGGATGTGGAAGAAAGACTGAACTGGCTGGATCAGGAATACCTTTCTAAATACGATTATATGGAAGTGGATTCGGCCATTCAAAAACAGAAAGCTTTTTCTCAAGCGAAAGAAGTAGTAACTTATTATCCAATTACAGAATCCGAGTCAGAAAAAGATAATACTTATCTTTCTTATAATAAGGTCGTGGGAGAGGCTTTGGACGAGAAACTTTATCAGGCATTTGATATTTTAGATTATGTTCTGGTCAGTGCTCCTGGAGCGCCAGTGCGTCAGGCTTTGATTGATGCGGGGATAGGAAAAGATATTTCCTGTTCTTATATGAATGGAATTTATCAGCCAACATTTTCCATTATTGCAAGAAATGCCAATCTGGAAGATAAGGAGAAGTTCGTTTCTATTATTGAAGATACCTTACATGATCTGGTTAAAAATGGATTAAACAAAAAATCTCTTTTGGCAGGAATCAACAGCGAGGAATTTCGTTTCAGGGAGGGGGATTTTGGAAATTTTCCGAAGGGACTTTTATATGGGCTTTCCTGTATGGACAGCTGGCTTTATGACGATAGTAAGCCATTTTTACATCTGGAATGTCTGGATACCTTTGCTTTCTTAAAAGAGCAGATTGATACGGGATATTTTGAAGAACTAATTGAAAAATATTTATTGAGCAATACTCATGGATCTGTCATTGCAGTAGCACCGAAGAAGAATTTAAATCAGGAGAATGAGAAGAAACTGCAGGATCAGTTAGAAAATTATAAGAATAGTCTTTCCGAGGAGCAGATCCAAGAGTTGATCGCAGAGACCAGACATCTGCATGAATACCAGATGGAGCCATCTCCGGAAGAAGAACTGGCCAAGATTCCAATGTTGACCAGAGGGGACCTGAAGAAAGAAGCTATGGAATTTACCAATATTGAAGTGAAGATTGGGGAGGTACCTGTAGTGCGTCATGAAGTGGCAACGAATGGGATTGACTATATTACCTTCTTGTTCCAGGCAAATGATGTGGCAGAAGAGGATATTCCATATCTGGGACTTCTGCGTTCTGTATTAGGATATATGAATACAGAATCTTATACTTTCTCGGATCTTGCTAATGAGATCAATATCTACACGGGAGATATTACCACTGGCATTGGACTTTATCCGAATGTACAGGAATTAGGAAAAATCGACGTTCGTTATAATGTAAGAGTTAAAGTATTGGAAGAAAATATAAATAGTGCCATGAATCTGGTCTATGAGATTTTACAGACTACAAAATTATCGGATACTAAGCGTCTGGGAGAAATCATTGCTCAGCTTAAGTCCAGACTGCAGAATAATTTAAGCGGTTCTGGTCATGTGACATCTGCCATGAGAGCCTGGTCTTATTCCTCCCTCTATGGCTATTATCAGGATTCTGTCACAGGAATTGGTTTTTACCGGAAGATTCAGGAATTGGATACACTGATGAAAAATGAGCCACAGAAAGTAATTGACAAGCTGGCAGAACTGATAAAACAGCTTTTTGCCACAGACAGGCTTATCATCAGCTTTACTGCAAAAGAGGAGGCTTACCAAAAAGCCGTGCCTACTGTGGAAGCATTTCTTAATAAATTGCCTAAGACCAGTGAGAAAGGGAATAGGCCACAGTTTACACTGGAGAAAAAGAACGAAGGATTTACCGATGCTTCTCAGATTCAGTATGTTTCAAGAACTGGTAACTTTGTAAAACATGGCTATTCCTATAAAGGAACCATGAAGATTTTAAAAATGATCTTAAGTTATGATTATTTATGGCTGAATATTCGTGTCAAAGGAGGCGCTTATGGATGTATGAGCAGTTTCTTAAGGACAGGAGAGTGTTATTTTACTTCCTACCGGGATCCGAATCTGGCAAAGACGAATCAGGTATATGAGGGAATTCCAGAATACTTAAGGAGCTTTTCTGCCGATGAAAGAGATATGACAAAGTATATTATCGGTACTTTTGGAAGCCTGGACACTCCGCTTTATCCAGAAGCAAAGGGAAGCCGTTCCATGGCAGCATATTTAGAACATTTGACTTACGAAGATGTACAGAGAGAAAGAGATGAAATTTTAAATGCAACAACAGAAGACATTCGTGCCCTTGCTGCACCAATTGAAGCGGTGTTAAGTGATGATCAGCTTTGTGTCATTGGCAATGAGCAGGCAATCCGTAGTGAAGAGGGAATGTTTTTGTCTGTTAGCAGCTTAAATGAATAGGAGAACAAATGATAGCGAATTTTAAATCAGGATTTGTAACCATTATTGGACGCCCAAATGTTGGAAAATCGACTTTGATGAACCGTTTGATCGGCCAGAAGATCGCCATTACATCCAATAAACCTCAGACCACCAGAAACCGCATTCAGACGGTGTATACAGATATGAACAAAGGTCAGATTGTATTTTTGGATACACCGGGAATTCATAAAGCGAAGAATAAACTTGGAGAATACATGGTCAATGTGGCCGAAAAGACCTTAAATGAAGTAGATGTGGTGCTGTGGCTGGTAGAACCGACCAATTTTATTGGAGCTGGAGAGCAGCACATTGCCAAACAGCTTCAGAAAGTAAAAACACCAGTTATTTTGATTATTAACAAAGTGGATACAGTAGAGAAGGAAAAGGTGCTGGAATATATTGATACTTACCGTAAGATCTATGATTTTGCAGAAATTATTCCTACTTCCGCTCTTCGTGGACAGAATATGGATGATGTGATTGATTCCATTTTCAAATATCTTCCATATGGACCACAGTTCTATGATGAAGATACCATTACAGACCAGCCAGAACGGGCAATCTGTGCAGAAATCATCCGAGAAAAAGCACTTCATGCTTTAAATGATGAAGTACCTCACGGAATTGCTGTTTCCATTGATATCATGAAAGAGAGAAAAGGCGGCGGAATGATTGACATTGAAGCTACCATTGTTTGTGAACGAGACTCTCACAAGGGTATTATCATTGGAAAACAGGGTGCGATGTTAAAGAAAATCGGCTCTAATGCTAGATATGAGATGGAACGTCTGTTAGATACTAAGGTAAACTTAAAGCTTTGGGTAAAAGTTAAGAAGGACTGGCGTGACAGTGATTTCTTAATTAAGAATTTTGGCTATAAGGACGAAAACTGATTCTTTCCATTTTTTCTCGGGAATAGGATAGGGCATATTGCAGATTCTATATATATCAGACCGAAGGATATATGGAGGAAGTTGCAATGGAGAAAACCTGGGAAAATTTTTGGCAGACAGGAAAAATTACGGATTATCTGGCCTATCGGAACCAGAGCAGTGAATCCTTAAGCAGCAAAGAACAGAAGGAACAAACAGGATATGGGACAGTCCGTAACACTTACCGGGATGGTGCTGACAGCAATGCCCATCGGGGAATATGACAAAAGAATTACCATTTTAACAAAAGAAAGAGGGAAAATCACGGTTTTTGCCAGAGGAGCCAGACGACCAAACAGCCAGCTCCTGGCAGGAACCAATCCGTTTTCCTTTGGAAATTTTGAACTATTTGAAGGAAAAAGTGCATACAATTTGTCAAGGGCGTCCATTCAGAATTATTTTCGAAGTCTGACGATGGATCTGGATGCTACTTATTTAGGCTTTTATTTTCTGGAATTTGCAGAGTATTTTTGTCAGGAGAACAGCGACGAAAAGGAAATGCTAAAGCTTTTGTACCAATCTTTACGGGCACTGGAAAGTCCGGCACTGGATAACCGGCTGGTAAAATTAATCTTTGAACTTCGTGGACTTACCATTAACGGAGAAGGTCCTTCCATGTTTACATGCCTTCATTGCAGAAAAAAAGAAGAACTGGAATTTTTCTCTGTAAAAAGGGGAGGAATGTTCTGTTTGTCCTGTGGAAAGCTGGTGTCTGCAAGGAGGATTCAGGAGTCTACCCGGTATACCATGCAGTACATAGTATCTGTAGATATTGCAAAATTATATTCTTTTGCGGTTTCTAATGATGTATTGGATGAACTGGAAAGTATTATGAAGGAATACCGGAAAGAGTATATCCATCATGAGTTCAAAGCGCTAAAAACCATGGAAGAAGGGGTTTTTTTTACAAAAGGATAAAAGAACCTTTGGGTTCTTGTTGAAATAAAGCCGCAAAAAGTGTATAATGTCATGGATTCTTGTTGCTTTGCAACACTGCTTGGGTGTGTAGACTGCGCCAGGTGCAATTTATTTAATTAGGAGGAGAACATGAAAAAAGGCAGATTGCTTGTTGTAACCGTTCTTTTGTGCATAATGGGGCTTACAGGCTGCGGAAATGATTATCATGCCACAGAGAGCACTGTTTTTGTAGAGAAGAAAGGAAAAATAGTTACCACCGATGTGGAAAGTTTTCCAGAAGATACCTATGATAAGGGTGAGTTGGAAGAGTACATAAAAGACGTTGTTGCTACTTATAACGAAGAAAATGGAGAAAAGAGCGTTGTATTAGATTCCCTTACTGTGGAAGATGGAGTGGCAGAGATGATTTTATCCTATGCCTCTGGGGATGATTATGCAAAATTTACAGAGAAGAGTTTCTTTTCTGGCAGTATAGCAGAGGCTTTAGCATCTGGATATACTTTTGAAGGAGAGTTCATAGACGCTTCCAGCGGTGAGACTTGTACAAAAGAGGAGGCTACCGAGGATGGAACTTTAAAAGTCGTTGTGCTTCAGGGAGAGACTGCAGTCAAAATTAATGGAACCATTGTGTATTATTCTGCAGGACCAGTAAAACTGAAAGATAAGAGTACTTTATCTATTTCAACAGAAGCGGAAGAAGGTACAGAAGGCTCTGAAATTGCTGAGGGTACAGAAGAAATCAAAGAGGATGATACAGAAAGTACAGAAGCCATGAGCACAGAAATGGATGAAGGTGCTGTTTCTGATGATGAACTGCTGACTGGAGAGGAGAGCATTACCTTTGATTTCGGTGACGAAGAAGAGCAGTATGAAAATGTGAATAAAATTTACACTTATGTAATTTACAAAGAAAAATAGAATGTGAGGAATGTAATAATGGAAAAGAGTATGGACAAGATTGTACAGGTTGCAAAAGCCAGAGGATTTGTATATCCAGGTTCTGAAATTTACGGCGGACTGGCAAATACCTGGGATTATGGTAATCTTGGTGTAGAACTGAAAAATAACGTAAAGAAAGCTTGGTGGCAGAAATTCGTTCAGGAAAATCCATATAACGTTGGTGTAGACTGTGCAATTCTGATGAATCCACAGACTTGGGTTGCTTCTGGTCATTTAGGTGGATTCTCCGATCCTCTTATGGATTGTAAGGAATGTAAAGAACGTTTTCGTGCAGATAAAATCATTGAAGATTACGCAGCTGAGAACAATATTGAGTTAAGTGGTTCAGTAGATGGATGGACTCAGGAAGAAATGAAGAACTTCATTGAAGAGAATAATATTCCATGTCCAAGCTGTGGCAAACACAACTTTACAGATATTCGTCAGTTCAACCTGATGTTCAAGACTTTTCAGGGTGTAACAGAAGATGCAAAGAACACAGTATACCTTCGACCAGAGACTGCACAGGGTATTTTCGTAAACTTTAAGAATGTTCAGAGAACATCCCGTAAGAAAATTCCGTTTGGTATCGGCCAGATTGGTAAATCTTTCCGTAACGAGATCACACCTGGTAACTTTACATTCCGTACCAGAGAGTTCGAGCAGATGGAGTTGGAATTCTTCTGTGAGCCAGGAACTGACTTAGAGTGGTTCCAGTACTGGAGAGGATTCTGCCGTGACTGGTTATTATCTTTAGGAATCAAAGAAGAAGAAATGAGACTTCGTGACCATTCTCCAGAGGAGCTTTGCTTCTATTCTAAAGGAACAACAGATATCGAATTCTTATTCCCATTCGGATGGGGGGAATTGTGGGGAATTGCAGATAGAACGGACTACGATCTGACTCAGCATCAGAACGTATCTGGCCAGGATATGAGCTATTTTGATGATGCAAAAGGAGAAAAATACGTTCCATACGTAATTGAGCCTTCTCTTGGTGCAGACCGCGTGGTACTTGCTTTCCTTTGTGCTGCATATGATGAGGAAAATATTGGAACAGAGGAGAAGCCGGATGTTCGTACCGTATTCCATTTCCATCCAGTGCTGGCTCCAGTTAAGATCGGTGTGCTTCCATTATCCAAGAAGTTAAATGAAGGTGCAGAGAAAGTATTTGCACAGCTTTCTAAGAAATACAACTGTGAATTTGATGATAGAGGAACCATTGGAAAACGTTATCGTCGTCAGGACGAGATTGGAACACCATTCTGTGTTACTTACGATTTCGATTCCGAAGAAGATGGAGCAGTTACTGTTCGTGATCGTGACACCATGGAACAGGTACGAATCAAAATTGATGAATTAGATGCTTATTTTGCAGAAAAGTTTACTTTTTAATCTAAAATAAAGTTCTTAAAAGCCTTATTTTTTGAAATCTTTTTCATGAAAAAGTGGTTGCTTATATCAAAAAATATGGTAAAATAATCATGTGCGTTTAAAAAGGCGCATTACATGGTAAAGTTGTAGAGTTCTGTTTATTTGACGGACAGGCTCTCTACATATTAATAAACCAATATATATTTTAGGAGGAAATGTCAAATGGCAAACAAATGGGTCTATTTGTTCAGCGAGGGTAACGCAGACATGCGTGAATTACTCGGTGGAAAAGGTGCTAACTTAGCAGAAATGACAAAGATCATCGGTGCTGATGTAGTACCACAGGGATTCACAATTACAACAGAAGCTTGTACTCAGTACTATGAAGATGGTCGTAAAATCAACGATGAGATTCAGGGACAGATCAATGAGTACATCGTAAAGATGGAAGAAATCACTGGAAAGAAATTTGGAGATAAAGAGAATCCATTATTAGTATCTGTTCGTTCTGGTGCTAGAGCTTCTATGCCTGGTATGATGGATACAATCCTTAACTTGGGTCTTAACGAAGACGTTGTTAACACAATGGCTGAGAAGTCTGGCAATGCTCGTTGGGCTTGGGACTGCTACAGAAGATTTATTCAGATGTACTCTGACGTAGTTATGGAAGTTGGTAAGAAATACTTTGAAGAACTTATCGACAAGATGAAAGAAGAAAAAGGCGTTACACAGGACGTTGATCTTTCTGCAGATGATCTGAAAGAATTAGCTAACCAGTTCAAAGCTGAATACAAATCTAAAATCGGTGAAGAATTCCCAACAGATCCTAAGGTTCAGTTAATGGGAGCTATCCAGGCTGTATTCCGTTCTTGGGACAACCCACGTGCTAACGTATACCGTCGTGACAACGATATCCCATATTCTTGGGGAACTGCTGTTAACGTACAGTCTATGGCATTTGGTAACATGGGAGATGACTGTGGTACTGGTGTTGCATTCACTCGTGACCCAGCTACAGGTGAGAAGAAACTCATGGGTGAGTTCTTAACAAATGCTCAGGGTGAAGACGTAGTTGCCGGTGTTCGTACACCAATGCCAATCGCTCAGATGGAAGAGAAATTCCCAGAAGCATTTGCTAAATTTACAGAAATCTGTGCAAAACTTGAGAGCCACTACAGAGATATGCAGGATATGGAGTTTACTGTAGAAAACCAGAAACTTTATATGTTACAGACTCGTAATGGTAAGAGAACAGCTCAGGCTGCTCTTAAGATCGCTTGCGATTTAGTAGACGAGGGAATGAGAACTGAAGAAGAAGCAGTTGCTATGATCGATCCTCGTAACTTAGATACATTATTACATCCACAGTTCGATGCTGCTGCATTAAAAGCTGCAACTCCAATGGGCAAAGGTCTTGGAGCATCTCCAGGAGCAGCTTGTGGTAAAGTTGTATTCTCAGCAGAAGATGCTGTTGAATGGGCTGAGAGAGGTGAAAAAGTCGTATTAGTACGTCTTGAGACATCTCCAGAAGATATCACTGGTATGAAAGCTGCTCAGGGTATCTTAACTGTTCGTGGTGGTATGACATCTCACGCTGCAGTAGTTGCTCGTGGTATGGGTACCTGTTGTGTTTCCGGTTGTGGCGACATCAACATGGACGAAGAAAACAAGAAATTCACATTAGCTGGTAAGACATTTACAGAAGGATCTGAAATCTCTATCGATGGTACAACAGGTAACATCTATGAAGGACTTATCCCAACTGTTGATGCTACAATCGCTGGTGAGTTCGGAAGAATCATGGCTTGGGCTGACAAATATCGTACACTGAAAGTTCGTACAAATGCTGATACTCCAGCAGATGCTAAGAAAGCTCGCGAACTTGGTGCAGAAGGTATCGGTCTTTGCCGTACAGAGCATATGTTC
>JBGVLD010000084.1:0-5116 GCA_045124075.1 Agathobacter sp. | reverse complement strand
TCAATGGAAGTTTTTTCTGAGACTTTTGTGTGGTAAATACTAATCCTCCCGTACCCGTCGAAAGTTTTCCTTCTACAACATTTGCAGAACCACATTTTGTACATTTGTTATTCATTTTCTCTTTCTCCTTCAACTTCAAATCTTCTGTTATTTTTCAATCTCACAGTAGGGCTGAAATTTATCTCTCTAATAAATTTACAAATCTGATTATTTCCTCACACATTTCATTACTTTTAAAATAGTGAATGTAATGCCCACAATCATAACTAATCAGCTTGGCATTTTGAATTGCTGCAAATTCTTTTTGTGCTTTAGACCAATATCCTTGTGTTTGTTTCCCATTTGATGAAAATAGCAAGATTGGACATTTTGTATATCCCGCTTTTTCTACAATACTTACATTACTTAATATTTCTTTAGATTCATTGATACAGCAGATGTTAAAAGCATTTCTCTTTCTCAGAAGTTTGTTTTGCTTAATTTCAAATTTAGTTAAGCAACGATTACTTATAGGACATAACAATCCTTGCAGTTTATTTTTTGTTGCAAACTCCATCAATCTAATCTTTTTTTCAACCATCTCGTCAGTCCATACGCTATAAGTCAAAGGAGTACACATATCATTTCCGATTATTGCTATCACATCATCGGGGTAGACCTGTACCCATCTTAATGCTTCTGTACCAGACATAGAATGTGGCATTAAAATATATGGTCCATTTTCACCGACGGTTTCTAATGCCTTCTTTTGTGTTGAAACAAGCGTATCTATATCAGCAGGAGAATCAAAAATATCTGAATAACCGTAGCCAAATTTTTCTATCACAATCACTCTGAAATTTTTTGACAGCTTCTCATAAAGAATTTTAAAATCAAATACAGGAGCAACTGTCCCGGAACCTGACATAAGTACAATCTTCGGATTATTTATATCTCCTAATCTATATATGTGAATGTTATGCCCGTCTACATTCACGAATTCACCTTTGCATTTCAAATCTGTATCCATAATAATATCACCATTAAATTCAAATTCGTCTCCCAGTTAAACACACCAGCTTACTGAAATTTTCTGTTCCCTACAAATTGAAGGTTTCAAGTGTTCAAAATAGGATTTATATTATCTTAAGCGACAAAGCATAATATATTCTTCTTCGTTCTCATCAATAATATCAAAACCTACATTTAGATACATTTGAACAGCATAATTTGCTTTTTGCACAGATAATGAAGTTTTCTCATATCCTCTCTGTTTAAGTTCACAAAGCATTCTTTTCATCAAAGCAGTACCTATTCCATAACCTCTATATTCTTTATACAAAGAGATTGCAAAAGAGGGTACACCATCTTCAACATGTCCATAGTCATTCATGTCTCGAACCCAAACAGCACCTATTACTTTATCACTTACTTCTGCAAGAAAGCAAATGTCATCCTTCTGTTTGCCAAAATCAGCAACATACACTTGAAGTTCTGGTAAATTGATTATATTTTTCTCTGGTGGTTGTACTCCATCCGGTATAAAAATAGCTTCATAAAGGAAATTGCTTAATAATGGGTATTCCTCTTTTTCTATTCCACGAATAATATATTCCACATTCTTTCACCTCGCTAACTTCAAATTGGCTTACTTCTTTTTCTTTGGGGCTGGGAGTTCCTCATACATAGAATTGAATAGTCTTGTCAGAAAATCCTTATTATCAACCAACAACATTTCTTTTGCACCCTCATAAGGCAATTCATATGTTGCATCAGGCATAAGTGAAATGGCTGATTTAACAGGTTTTACAAGCAATCTATCATCGTATATACCACCAACAATCTTTCCACGATAGTAAATGATGTACTCTCCCATCATAGCTCTGTATGTTATCTCCTCTAATTCAGATAACTGTTCTAGTACAAAATCCAAATAGTCTTTACTCGAAGCCATGTTACACCTCCAACTTCAATTTTCAATTGCTCTATTGCTCTAAAAATCCCAGGTATTCATCAAAGATATTAAACAGCATATCTCCTGAACACACCGGCAATTGCGCTGTCGATTCTCCTATCGGTACATAGGTATATAAATCTGCAGTTTTTGTCAATACAAGAACAGATATCACATCATAATCTGGACCGAATATGACATCCTGATACCTGCTATACTTTCCAGTCTGCCCAACTTCCTCTTCTTCGATTTTATCATTCATCTTAAATTCCAACGAAAATACATGAGAATCTGTGAGCACAAGCACATCCGCATATATACGAATCATTTTGGAACGTTTAATCCGGAGTTCAAATACAATTTCCCAATCTTCAAAAGAAACATTTCCTTCCAAATCATGGAACAGATTCATCATAGTTTCTCTTGCATCCAGAAAAGAATGAAATAATCCCCTTGTATCGTTCAGATTTCGTCCAATCTTCTTACATCCATCTGTAAGCAATACAAACCATTCTTCTTCTGAAAGATTCATAAATTCAGATACCTTAGAATAATACCCACTATATTCTTCCAGTCCTGTATGCGGTCTCGCCTGCCGGATATACCCATACCATTTATAATCGTTGTCTCGATAGCACAGATCACGGATGAAGGGTGCACAATACAGCAATTGATTTACCGTCTTGCGCTCAATATTCAGCTTCTTTGCGATTTCTCTTGCTGTGATTCCATCTGAAGAACAAATCAGATTATATACATGATGCTCTAACATACCGATTTCTGTTCTTGCTTTCATAACTGCAGCCTCACCGACTATTGTCTCTCATTTACAGAGCCAGATTTTTCACCCATGCATTTACTTTTTCAAATGTCTGAGTTCCATTCATGAGTTCGCCTTGGATAAGTTGCACATTGCCAGGAACACTTACTTCCAGTTCTTCCAAAGTCTTTCCAAAACCACTGCCACCAGACGTTGCAAAAATCACAATCTTCTTTCCAGAAAAATCATAGCTTTCCAAAAAAGTATTGATAATTGTTGGTGCTACATACCACCAGATTGGAAATCCCACAAAAATGGTATCGTAATTCTCTATTGCAGCATTAGTATCAGCAAGTGCTGGACGAAATGATTTATCATTCATTTCAATCGTACTTCTTGAATTTTTATCCATCCAATTAAGGTCTGCTTTTGTATATGGAGTTTCCGGTCTGATTTCATATAAATCTGCCCCAATTGCATCTGCTAAAATTTCTGCTGCTTTTGCTGTCACTCCTGACGCTGAAAAATATGTAACTAACGCTTTGTCCATCTCTATTTCCTCCTGCTAATCTTCTATATCCCAAAGAACTGCACACTTTTCATACTCCATAATAATATCTCTACGAATCTGATTCTTTTTCTCCACATCTTCTGCAGAAACTATTTTTTCCAATTCTTTATCAAGCATCTCACAGTTCCCATATTTTTCTTTGAGATCATAGATAAATCCTTCTTCCCACAACTTCAAAAGATAGTCAAATAATATGGATGCATTATTAAAAAATGTTTGTGTATCAAATCCATCACCTTTGAAATACCATTCTAAAACTGTGAAACCAAAGGGATAAACATCTGCGATGCAAAACTCATTTAACCCACTTCGATTTTCCATATAACAATCAAAAATGTTTTTCACCTGTTTACATTTTTCATACTCTTTTTTACTGATATAATCCTTCATGTAAATCATCTCCTATCCGGCTATGTTATGAACATATAATATCATACAATATTACGTTCCATAAACCACTGGTTGTTATCTTCATAATACAAAGAGCAAGTCTTTCCATCAACCACACAAGTGGATCTCTCTTCAGCTGTATCAGTTGTTTTAATGTTCAAACTTCAATCTGGTTAGTTTTTTGATTATTTTGAAATTTTTTTTGCGAGTGCAGAATTGAAATAGAATAACTTCTCTTTCTACAAGCATTTCCGCTATTTCCTTCAATCGTGTGTACTGTTCCATTAACCACACTTTCTACAATTCCAACATGGTCCACATCTCCATTTCCTCTCCAATCAAAGAAAATAATATCTCCCGCCGCTGGCACATAGCTACTATCCTGAAACTGCCCATTACGTGCAAACCATGCTGCACCATCCGAACAGAGAGCAAATTTGGGTATGATACCTGCATCAATATAACCACACTGGTCTGCACACCATGATACAAAGCAAGCACACCATTCTACTCTGTTGTCAAATCCATACCAGCTCCAGTATGGTTGACCTCCAACATTTCCTTCCTGCGATAGTGCTACCTGTACAATTGCCTGATTGCCGATTCCTGTAGGAACTCGACCAAATGGATAATAGCGAAGCACATGGGAAACATACTGCTTATCTCCATAACTATCCCATCCTAAACGCTCTGCCATCATATTTCAGCCTTATTAGTACTCAGCTCTAGAATATGCCCTAATCCCAATTGTTTTATTTGATAATCAGTTGCTGTCTTCAAAGCATCTGCTCTTAAAGTTCGCATTAGAGAGCATACAGTAACTCCTCTTTTAGCAATATGTTTTTCTGCTTCCTTAACTACTATATTACTTAATACAACTTTCACTTTTCCTTTTTTTACATAATTTACTAAAAGCTGAAGCGTACTCTTTTCATTGAAATCAAAGTTTGCCGCATCCAAAATATTAGTATCTATTGTCACGTAAATAGGATATTTTATCATTTCTCATCATTCCTTTTTATTTTTACAAATCCATAAACTTTAAATTCTCACTTGAGGTATTTTAAGGGATTTAATAACTGTTATATATTGTTATAAAATTTTGGTAAACCACTGAAAACACTAAAGTTTTTGTGGGTGTCCTTTCTATCACATCTTGTATCGTGTTATATTGTTTTACCCTTGTTTACAAACCCTCATAAGGGAAAAAATAAGGGAAAGTTTTGTAAAAAAACATTGAAAAACAAACATATGTTTGGTAAAATATATATACGGAAAGTACCCATGACAGGGTGGTAGCCTCCCGAGTTTATGATACCGGTTCGCCGGAATACATAGGAAGGGAGGTGGCGCCGATGACAGCTTATGAAATCATTTCGATTTTTATAGGGATATTGGCATTGTTGATGTCCTTTGGAAGCTTGGTTGTTGCGTTGCTTGCCTTTCTCGACAAGAGAAACAA
>JBGVLD010000083.1:0-11694 GCA_045124075.1 Agathobacter sp. | reverse complement strand
TCTTCATTTTCTTTCTGAATCTGGATATATACTTCCTTACGATAGACCGGTACATCCTTCGGTGCAGATATGCCGATCTTAATCTGATCTCCCCGCACATCCAGTACGGTTATTTCAATGTTGTTATTAATAACTAAGGATTCGCCCTTCTTTCGAGTTAATGCTAACATATCTATTCACCTGCTTTCTCTTTCTTATTCTTCAGCAGCTCATAGACTTTAAATTTAACCGGGAAATCGTCCTCTACAATAATCTGAACACCTTTATTCGTCTCAACGTTGATAATAACCGGGGCTTTCAGATTCACAGAGAAATCTTCTATCTTCTTTGGCACCGTAACGGTTACCAGAATAAAAGTATTCTCATGGGTTAGATTACCAAGTGAATTAAGAATCTCATCACTTACCGTTGGATTATAGTCATCTTTTACTTTTGTTGGCAACATGACCGGAAAAGCAATTTCCGGTTCATTCATAGACTGAAGCCACATAATATTAGAGCGATCAATTCCTTTTTCTTCATCGAAGATTAATGCAAAATGAGTCAGATTTGGAAATCCAATCATCCCCTTTTCCAGAATGATAAGTTTCTCATCCGCAATATTAATATCCCCAAATAATCTTGTTTTTGCCTTCATGGCGTTCCTCCTTGACATTTCTTGGATTTTATAAGTAATCCAGCAATGTTCTCTCTCCTACTTTGCTTGCGCCGGTCAGACTTGCCTGATAAGCGTTATAAGCTGCGGTATAATCAATAATAATATCTGAAATACTTCTGTCTTCATTCAAAGATTTCAATTCTTCTACTGTTGACTGCTGGTTATCTACTCGGGTCTGAGTCAGCTCCAGACGATCTGAAGTACTTCCCACATTTGTAATTGCAATATTTACTTTTTCCAGATAATTATCAAAATTGGTAATATACTGGCTGTATGTTTTCTGCAGATTGTCATCTGCGTAATCTGCTTCTTTCTTGGCTACTTCCAGATAGGTCTTCAGGTTTGCCTGAGATACCTCGTCAGAATACTGTGCTTCTTTTAACATACTTTCAATTTTTGTTACTTTATCATGAGCATTTGTAGCTTTCTGAACAATGGTAATCAGTTCATCCACATCTCTTGCAATAGCAGTATCAAACACATCACTTGCCTGAGTATTTACAGTAAGAAGAGTGCTGTTTGCAATGGTATACTGAATCTCCTGATTCTGTTTCTCATATTCTACAGGTTCCTGGTTAGGCGTAATATCGGTACAGTTATAATAGTATTCCGGTCTTGCTTCACCCTCGTTAAATCCCGTCTTGGTATATGTAACGGAGAAAGTTGCTTTTGCATCTTTCACCTCATTTGCCACATCTTTTCCAAAAATTAATTCTCCTGTATCCTTGAAGAAAATAATCTCATCATCTGCCAGAGTCGCCCCTGCTTCTTCCCATGCTTCTTCACTGCCATATTCTGTCACAGTATAACCTGCCACTGCACCATTTTCATAAGCATTTTCTGTACCATTCATGTTAATAGAAAAGCTGTCCATAGAATCTATGCCATGATATGCCAGACGAAGACGCATATGCGCCTGCACGCCAATCTCTTCGGTACATTCAGAATCTGCATTAGTAGGAACTTCTACTTCTCCTGTGTAGTAGCGGTGTTCCTCCATATCTGTATAGTTAAATTCCTGTTCAATCTGATATTTGGTCTCTGTCTCATCCTGCTCGAAAGTCAGCTGATCGGAAGTACGATAACCAGTAAATACGGTTCTTCCTGCATAGTCTGAATTTCCCTCTGTATAGACCTGATCTTTTAATGCCTCAAGCGCTTTTAAAATGGTCTCTCTGTCGTCTGCAGTCAGGGTATCTGTAGAGCCGTTCACACACTGGGTACGGATATCCGTCAAAATATCTTTCATGTTCGTAAGCGCGGTTTCTGTCACGTCTAACCATGCTTCTGCATCTGGAATATTGTTATCCAGATACTGATTCAGGTGGCTTAAATTGGTCGACAAACGCAAAGAACGAATCGCAATTACAGGATCGTCAGAAGCTTTGGAAATTTTCTTCTGTGTTGTCATCTGCGTATTATATTTATCTACATTAATTTTATTATTATTAATATTTGTCTTTGTGTTGCTGGTTATCATGTTATTTGTAATACGCATGAAAATCCCTCCTATACTCCTGTTTCGTTAATCAGCTTATCGTACAATTGGCTCATTACAGATATTACTTTTGATGCCAGATTGTATGCATTTTGGAATTTAATCAAATTCAACGCTTCTTCATCTTCGTCTACGCCAGATACAGAAGTTCTCATGTTCGTGATTACTGTATCCAGATTGAAATAATTGTTATAGTATGTCTCTACTTTCTCTGTATCAACTGAAATATCAGAAATCAGTTTCTCCAGGAATGATTCTGCATCGTCTCCACGGAACATGGTTACACCGGATTGTAATGTCAACAGCTCCTCTACCACATCATAGGCATCTGCACCATCTTTTACAGTCTCTGCTGTAGAGAAGTATCCTGGTTCACGCAAAGATCTATTATTGATTACAATGGTCTCTGCGGTCATCTGATAGTAACTGTCATCTTTAGAAGAAAGAGTACTTGGATAATTTCCTTCTTCATCCTGCTGCCAATCACTGAAATCATAAATTGTACCCGTCTTAGTTTCGCCAACAAAGAAGGAGCCCATGATTTCTCCATTTAAGGTCTCTCCACCCTGTTCAATTTCGTTGAACAACTGCGTAAATTCCCTAATAAATTCTGTAATCTGCTGCTGATAGTATGGAATTCCCATAGCACCAATGCTGTCGCTCTGGGTAAGCTCTTTCCCTACTAACCTGTCTACTTCGTTCTGGGTAAGAGGTGCTTCCAGCTCAAAAGTAAAACTGGACAGTTTTCCATCCTCATCTACTTCTGCAGACCATCCAGTATATGTATAGGTTTTGTTATTCACAATAACCTGTCCTTTATCAGGAAGACTTAGCGCATTGATATTGGTAATCGATGGCGGAGCAATGGTAAAGGAGTTCTCTGTAATTTCTGTAATTTCCCCTGTCATATTCTGGTTATAGTTACCATCTCGAATATCAAATAAAGCCTTTAATGTTCCGTTTGCAGTGCCTGTTGTAGCTGCAAATCTCATTCCGGTATCTGCCCATGTAATCTCATAAAGACCTTCTATATCACTCTGACAATGCTTATAGGAAGAGGAAGTACATTCCAGTGTCCTGTAATCATTTCCATCCACCAAAATCTGTCCATTCACAATTACTGTATAATTGGTTCCACCCAGGTTCTCTCCATTGGTGTTCTGAACCTCGTACTCTGTGGTCTCCACATCTACAATAGCTGAGAGCTGATCAATCAACGCTGCTCTCTCATCTCTTAACTCATTGGCAAATCCACCGTTAATCTCTACCGTATTAATCTGCTTATTCAACAGCGCAATTTTGCTGGAATAGGTATTAATACAATCTACAGAATTCTTGATTTCTTCGTTGGCATCTTCCTGAATTTCCTGAAGGCCGGAATAAAGCGCATTAAAATACGTACAAAGGCTCTGAGCCTGATTGATGAACTGATTCCGCACGCTTTCATCCGCCGCATTGTTTTTCAATGTATCCAGACCATTAAACATTTTTGCAAAAATAGTTGCGAACCCTTCCTGGCTCTCATTGTCTGTAAAAACTCCTTCAATCTGATCCAGGTAATAGAGCTTCTGCTCATAAAAACCAAGACTACCACTGTTCTCCCAGTATTTATCATCATAATACAGATCTCTTTCCTGGGTAATTTTTGTAGCGGCTACACCAGTTCCAATACTTCCGTATTTGGTATAGCAGCGGATTGCCTGGGTAGACTCTAACGTAGTACTCTGGCGGGTATATCCTTCCGTCTGGACATTTGAAATATTGTTGGTTGTCACGTTAATAGATGTTTGAAAAGCGGATAATCCACTGGATGCAATATTCAGTCCAAAAAACGTTGATGGCATATGTGCCCTCCTTTTATATCAAATTCACAATTAATTCTGTCATCTGGCTGATTACGCTAATATAGCGGCTAGCAGCATTATAAGCAGCCTGAAATTTTACCATATGGGTCAGTTCTTCATCAGAAGACACTCCAATTACCTGCTGTCTTTGATTATCCAGACTGGAAGCGGTATCACTTAGGGTCTCTGAGGAAGTCTTATAGGAACTGCCTTCAATACCCAGTTTTGTAATCATCTTGTCATAAAAGCTAGCAAAATTACATGGGAACTGGTCATACGGATTAATTCGCAGTTCTGTTGTTTCCCAAAGCCCTGTCAGCTGGGAAGCCATATCATAAGCCACCGCGCCATTCTTCGTATATGCTGGCATAAGGGTAACCTGATGGCAAATTTCTTCGTTTACAACTACATTTCCAAGAGTGTAGTGACTGGAAGGCAGATCTGTTTCTTCATTATATACGTAATAGGTCTCTCCTCCAACTTCTACAGCTGTATAACGTTCTGTTCCCAGTCTTGTAAAAATTTCTCTTGGAGGAAGTTCTCCATCTTCTCCGTAATAGCAATTCGCTGTATCCAAAATCTTTGTTCCAGCCGGAATTGTAGTTGTACCATCTGAAATATCACTCTCCAAAGTGGTATTCGGGCAGAAAATATCATTAACCTGAGTTACCAGACTATGGAACAAATAAGACACCTGGGCTTCTGCTTCCATAACCGTACAGCTTTCAACCTGACTATATGCTTCTTTTGTTTCTAAAGCAGTATAATCCCCGTAACCATCGCCTCTGGAAATCAATTTTGCTTTGATACTTCCAATGTCCGTATTGAACTCACTGGAAATATTACCATGTATATCATATACTTCTGTATAAATTTCTTTCTTCGCATCAGACAGATGAGGCCAATATGGGGTATAAAAAGAAGTTCCTTTATCCATTGACAATGCAATATTATAACATCTGTTCTCATCAATGAACTCTTCTCCTTCTAAAGATACATTTACAAAACCCGTGTTATCTTCATAGTAGGTAATGTTTGCATAAGTTGCCAATTCATCCAGCAACGCATCTCTCTCATCTCTTAGAGTCATTGCTGTCTCCACACCTGCTGCTTCAATTCCCTGAATCTGAAGATTCAGGTCATAGATTCTATTTCCTATTTCATTGACTGTTTCAATATCCTCTTTGATCTGAGCATTCAGATTGTTCTGATAACTCTGAAGATCCTGATATAAAGAAAAACACCGGCTTACAAATAGTTCTGATTTCTGTAAAATCAGGTTCTGATTCACGGAATCTGCCGGATCTTTTGCCAGTTCCTGAAAAGCAGTATACATATCACTGATACTGTTCTTAAATTCTTCTCCATTTAATTCCTGAAACATGTCTTCCACATAGGAAGTTGATTCATACATAGTGGAATAAAAGGATTCTCTTCCTGATTCCTGGCGAAATGCCTTATCTAAAAAAACATCCCTTGCATGAACTACATCGCCAATGGATACTCCGATTCCTGACTGCTGAATCATTGTCTTGGCTGTCTCATTCTCAAGGGTTAAATAATGTTTCTCTGCAAAACGAACCTGCTCACGAACATAACCTTTTGTATCCACATTGGAAATGTTGTTCGCCGTTACGTTTAACGCATTCTGTGCACTTTGCAAGCCGGATGTTCCTACATAAAAACTTCCAAATCCGTTTGCCATTTCTTACTCCTCCTAAATTACTGTTTTGCATCAAATCCTGTACTGCCTAATATACTTCCCGTATTATAAGCATTCTTGTCATAGTTGGCGGTCTCAGGGGCCTGGCGCATACTTTTAAATAAGGTAAGATCAAACTCTGCCAGTTCCATTGCCTGGCGGATCAGCACCTCATTCTGCCGGTTCAGCCGCTGCATTTTATTCGCAGAATCCAAGAGGGCATCTCTTGCAACAATAAGCTTTTCCTGCACCTCAGGCTGGGAAGCAAGCAGACCGATCAATGTTGTCACGGTCATTTTCTCGCTGCCCTTTCCCAGAACAGTTGCAATGTCATTTAACACACGCACCTGCTTATTGCTGTAAGATAACAACATATCACTGGCGTTCTGTTCAAGACCTGTAAGCTGCTCAAGAGCCGGAACATCTCCTTTAATCAGGATCTGGCGTTTCTGTTCACCATAATCCAACAGGGTCTTATATATATGTTCTTCTTCTTCTAAAATACTTACAAGTTCTTCTACTAAACTAGCCACAACGAAATCCTCTTTCTACACCAAAGTATTATATTTCTCCAGTAATTTGCTGGCGAAATCACCAGTATTTACCTGATAATTACCTGAGTCCAATCTGCTCTTAAGTGCTGCAATTTTGTCCTCCCTGATGTCAGAAGCCTGTGATACTGCGCTCTTAGCCACCTGATAATCTCTTCCAGTCTGGGAAATAGATAACTGATCTCTTCCCGCACTCGCCTTTGCCGCCTTGTGAGTATTCAGGTTCTTCTGCACACCATACAGCTGTGTTATCTGGTTATATGCATCTATACGCATAACAGCATCTCCTCTCTTCCTTGAAATTAAGCTTTCTACATTTTTTATCGGTTAAAAGTTATTTTTCTTTAGAGGCATTTTTAATTTTTTTCTTGGAATGGGAAAATAAGAATAACTGGAAAATTTTTCTTATAATCTCAGAGTGTTCTGTAGTCAACCTCCTTGTTTCTTGCAATCACAGAATATCTTGCGGTAAGATTCCTTGAAATATAAGATTTTTAAATAAACATTTCACATTATATACATAAGAGAAAACGATATTTTAATAATACAGGGAATTAAAAAAATGAAAAATAACCGAATCGGCCAGGTTCTAAAACAGTATCGCAAACAAAATGCCATGTCTGTGACTGATGTCATGATAGCGCTGCGAGACAAGTACAAGCTTTCAGTCGCAGAAAAAACAATTTATGGATGGGAAAGCAATCAAGCTCATCCCACCACGGATACCTTTGTAGCGCTCTGTGAAATCTACAAAATACGTAACCTCGCTGAGAACTTTTCTGAATCTGCGGTTAAAAAAACTTCCAAGCCAAAGGATTTTCTCATTTCTGCAGAGGAGCGTTTTATTATTGAACAATACCGGAAATATCCTGAATTGCAGGATGCAGTAAAACGCGTTCTGAATATTGAATCCGGATTTAAAAAATCTGATGAAGAGGAAGAGCCAAAAGAACCGTAGCCTAAGAAGTCCTGATGGTCAGAAGCTCAAACCACCGCATGAATGTGCAAATGTACAAGCTTTTGGCTTGTCTCCACCTTTCTCTCATGCTAAACTATGTGCATAAATGATTTTAAGATGGGTGAAAGTATATGACAAATATTTTATTGGTAGAAGACGATCCTGGGATCGTAGCAAACTTAACAGAATTTTTAAAAAGGGAGGGATTCTCCATTACTGCTGCCAGTGGTCAGACCAAGGCTATGGAGCTTTTAATGGAAGATAACCCTCCTTTTGATCTTTTACTTTTAGACGTGTCCCTTTCGGATGGAAATGGTTTTTCTATCTGCGCCGCCGTAAAGGCGAAAATGTCTATTCCCGTAATTTTTTTAACTGCTTCCGG
This sequence comes from Agathobacter sp., assembly GCA_045124075.1. Taxonomy (GTDB): domain Bacteria; phylum Bacillota; class Clostridia; order Lachnospirales; family Lachnospiraceae; genus Roseburia. The sequence continues at coordinate 4,101 of JBGVLD010000083.1, read as the reverse complement.
AGACGAATACAGCGTTGTTACCGGGCTGGATTTAGGTGCTGATGATTACATTCCAAAGCCTTTCCGTCCAAGAGAATTGATTTCCCGAATCAACTGGCTGATTGAGTCTATGCTCAAAATGGCAAAAATGGATGCAGGAACTGCATACTTAAAACCGGAAATTATTCCTGTAGAACAGCTTCTTGCTAAGGCTTTAGAGCCACTCTTAATCCCCCTGGAACTGCGAGGGGTAAATCTCGTACAGTCCTGTGAAAAAGTCGAGATTCTCTGCGACCTCTCCTGGACCACAGAAGCCGTATTAAATATTTTGAAGAACTGTATGGAACATACTCCTTCCGATGGAGAAATCCACATTACTACTATTTCTACGGCTCTTTATACACAAATTACCATTGAAGATACAGGAAGTGGATTTGATAAGGAAGATCTTCCTCATTTATTTGAACGCTTTTATAAAGGAAAGGACGCTTCCAGCCAAAGCGTTGGCATTGGACTTGCCTTGTCCCGAATGATCTTTGGAGCACAAAATGCTACGGTAAAAGCAGAAAACAGCCCAGATGGCGGTGCCCGGTTCTTAATCCGTTTTTACCGGGAACAGGCTGTGTGACAAAATTGTCACTTTTAAGTCACTTTCCTGTCATGTACTCCGGATATACTGTAAACATCCAAACAGGATGTGAGCACAGGTCAGCGTTTTGCGCAGGCAATGCCCCAAACAAAAATAACACGAACAGGAGTCACATATGGAAATCTTAAAAGTTGAAAATCTAACCAAAGTATATGGGCACGGCGACAATGAAGTCTATGCTTTAGATAACATTTCCTTTTCTGTAGAAAAGGGACAATTCGTTGCAATCACAGGACCTTCCGGTTCTGGGAAATCTACACTTCTACACCTTTTAGGTGGAGTCGATAAGCCAACCTCTGGAAAAGTTCTTGTAAATGGCACTGATGTTTATGCTCAGGATGAAACTCAGCTGGCCATTTTTAGAAGAAGACAGGTAGGACTGATCTATCAGTTCTACAACCTGATTCCAGTACTGAATGTCGTAGAAAATATGACTTTACCTGTGCTGATGGACGGCAGAAAAGTGAACGACGAACGCTTGGAAGAGCTGTTGTCTGTGCTTTCTTTAAAAGAAAGACAGTCCCATCTTCCAAATCAGCTGTCTGGAGGCCAGCAACAGCGTGTATCTATCGGAAGAGCACTGATGAATGCCCCTGCTGTTGTGCTAGCGGATGAACCTACCGGAAACCTGGATTCTAAGAACAGCCAGGAAATCATGGAGCTGTTGAAATATTCCAATGAAAAATACGATCAGACCCTGATCATGATTACTCATGACGAGAACATTGCTCTTCAGGCTGACCGTATCATTACCATTGAAGACGGAAAAATCACCAGAGATGAGGTGATCCGTTCATGAATATCTTCGGAAAAATCACTTTAAGAAATTTAAAGAAAAACAAAATACGTACCCTGGTAACCCTGATCGGAATCCTTCTTTCCACTGCTATGTTTACCGCAGTTACCACCACAGTTTCTTCTCTACAGCAATATCTGGTCGACTACACGGTTCATGCGGATGGAAACTGGTATGGTGCTGGCTACTCCCTGAGCAGGGATGCGGCGGATACCTTAAGCAATTCCGATGAAGTAAAGAATTCCGTATCCCTTGGAACTGTAGGTTATTCCTATTTGGAGAACAGTACAAATGAATACAAACCCTATCTGTTCATAGGCTCTATGGGAGAAGATTTCTCCGAGCAGATGCCCGTTCACATTACTACCGGACGGCTTCCGGAAAATTCCACCGAGATTATTCTTCCGGAACATTTAGAATCTAATGGTGGAATCTCCTATCAGATCGGGGATGTATTAAACCTTGCCATTGGAACAAGAAGCTGGGATAATCAGACTCTTAACAACCACTTACAGTTCTATGTTGGAGAACATCCAGAAGATTTCCGGGAATTTTCCCAGGATGGCAACACAATTCTTCTGGGAGATGAGACCTGGACAAAATCCTACGATGCCATTTATACCGTAGTGGGATTTTATGAGCGTCCTTCTTTTGAAGATTACAGTGCACCAGGTTATACTGCCCTGACCTGTGGGGCTGATTCCAACTTCATTTCATCCTATGACATATATTACACCACCAAATCCGGCAACGAAGCAGTTTCTTTTACAGAGAAACAGTCCTTTTATCCGGATAATGGCGACTTAAATTATGACCTGCTGCGCCTTTATGGCTATTCCGGAGAAAACAGCTATAATCAAGTGTTATATGGCCTTGCATCCATTTTAATTGGAATTATTATGTTTGGCTCTATTTCCCTGATTTACAATGCTTTTTCTATTTCTGTCAGTGAACGAACCAAGCAATTTGGAATTTTATCCTCGATTGGTGCAACGAAAAAACAGCTGTTAAACAGCGTTATTTACGAAGCTCTTTATCTCGGTGTAGTTGCCATTCCTCTGGGAATCCTTTCCGGACTCCTGGGCATGGGTGTGACATTCCACTTTGTGGGAGATTCTTTAGCCAGCCTTATGTATAACGCACCTGGAGTAGAACTGGGACTTCATCCTTCAATAGGATCGTTGATCATTGCCACAGCGATTGCTCTTTTGACCATTCTGATCTCTGCTTATCTGCCTGCCCAAAAAGCATTGAAACAGCCGGTTATGGATGCCATTCGCCAGAATAACGATATTAAAATCTCTTCCCGTAAAGTTCGTGCCAATCCACTGATTGGAAAACTTTTTGGATTCGAAGGAATGATCGCAGTAAAAAATTACAAACGAAGTAAAAAGAAGTATCGTGCTACTGTTTTTTCTTTATTTATCAGCGTGGTCTTATTTATTACTGCCAGCAGTTTCTGCGAGTATCTGACCCGCTCTGTGGGAGTGGTATACGAGGAAGTGACCTATGATCTGGAACTCAGCTTCTATGATTTACCGGAACTAGCCGACAGTTCCCAGGAATTTTTCGATGGCATGAAAAACTGCGATAAGATTACGGATGCTTCTTACTGTGCTAGCTTTTATTCGGAAATCTTTTTACCGAGAGACTCTTTTACGAAAGAAGCTCAGGAATTTTATGATTTCTACACACCAGAGGAAGATAAAGGAAAGGCAGACCTGTTAAATTACGGAATCCATTGTATTTTTGTAGAAGATGCCAAATTTAATGAGATACTTTCTGTAAATGGAATCAGCCGGAAAGATTTCTATGTATCAGAAGAGCCAACGGGCCTGCTTTATAACCAGGAATCCGGATGGTTTGGAGATGAAAACCGCTACAAAGTCTTTTCCGTTTTAACCTCCGCAAAAGACTGTGAAATCAATCTGCTTTTGCCTCTGAAAAATGAAGACATGAGGTATGTGAATACATCCTATGAAAATGGAGAATATGTGATGTATTATGAGCCTTCACATGAAGGGGATTTTATCCAGGTACCTCTTTCCCAGTATACCGAACAGAAAACAGTTTCCTGCTATTCTTCTATCAGAAAACTGCCGTCCCTTGTTCATACTACCACTTCTCCATGCCTGTATTTCCCATACAGCAGCTTATCCGAAGTATTTGATATTTCCTCTGATCAATACAGCAATGGATATTTTAATGATCATTCTATGATTCAGTTTTTAGCAGATTCTTCCGACACCGAAGCCAGCCTGAACTCCCTGGATGATTATAGGTCCCAGTTCCATCTGGAAGGTGGTTATTCTATTATGGACTATGCTTCTTCCATGGAAATGGAGCGCACCATGATATTTGTGATTCGGGTATTTACTTACGGTTTTATTATACTGATCTCTTTGATTTCAGTTGCCAACGTATTTAACACCATTTCCACGAATCTGATGCTGCGCCGGAAAGAATTCGCCATGCTCCGCTCTGTGGGCATGACACCAAAGGGATTCTCCCGCATGATGAATTTTGAATGTATGCTCTATGGACTCAAAGGACTCCTATACGGTCTTCCTGTTTCCATCGCCCTGACCTACTTAATTTATCGGGTTATTCAAAATGGTGTGGGAATGAGCTTCTTCATTCCGGTCAGCAGCATTCTAATTGCTGTAGGAAGTGTATT
>JBGVLD010000082.1:0-11665 GCA_045124075.1 Agathobacter sp. | reverse complement strand
TTTTTGTAATATTGTGCCAGTCCACCAGAAAATTTTCGTAGTCTTTAATCCGGGAAACTCCAAGCCACTTATTTACCTTCATTTTAGTCTTATTTTTCGCTGGACATTCATTGACCAGAAGAAAATAAGTAAGTTTATCTTCTTCATAATTTCTGCCTAATGGAAACAGCCGGCAAAGTCCCGGTCGAAATCCATGTATACTGCATCTTCCCTCTTTATCCAAAAAAGAGCAGGAAGATTTCTCTCCCTGCATCTTTATGTTAGGCAAAACTAACCCGTCTTCCACATGGAGCTCTACTTCTTTTGCCAGCAGCTCCTGGAAGGATTTATTCAGATTTTTTGTCAATTGAAAAACATCATAGGGATCCAGCCAAATGGAATCTCCCATGCCCTGACAGCAGGAGAAACACCCCTGACAGTCATGACATCCTACTTTTACCATATCGTTCGTTCCATAAAGTTTTCCATCGGATATTTCCATTAAATCTGCTTCCATTTTATTTCTCCCTTGATCTTTTGCTCTTATTTCTCAATCTATGATATCTCTTTACCATTAAAACTACATACACTGGATTTCATCTGCAATTCCCATAGTAGACTTTCGATGAGATACCAGAATGATTGTCTTGTCCTTCTTCTCCTGATCCAGACTCCGCAAAATCATCCCTTCATTTAAGCTGTCAATATTACTGGTAGGTTCATCCAAAAAGATGTACTTACTATTATGAAGAAATGCTCTGGCAATTCCGATTCTCTGTTTTTCTCCACCGGAGACAGAATCTCCCAACTCCGAAAGTCTTGTATCATACCCCTGAGGAGTTGACATAATAAAATCATGGATAGAAGCCTTTTTTGCCGCTTCCATTACTTCTTCTATCGTAGCATCTTCTCTGGCAATCTTAATATTATTTGCAATGGTATCCTGGAACAGGAAAGTTTCCTGGGTAACATAGGAAATGTTGCTGCGAAGGTCTGTGGTATTTATTTTATTTATATTTTCATTTCCAAAGGAAATACTTCCCTGTTTGGTCTCATAGAACCTCATCAGGAGCTTTAGAAGGGTGGATTTTCCACATCCACTTTTTCCCAGGATTCCATGAATCTTATTTTCAGAAAAAACAGCCGAGAAATCCTGTAGGACAACTTCCTCCTTCTCCTCATAAGCAAAAGAGATTCCCTCACAAACAATGTCTCCCTGACACTGGTCAGTACCATTTTCCACATCCTCTACCACCGGCTCTTCCTCCAGCAAATCCAGTACACGATTTCCTGCTGCTAAAGTATGATGCAGATTATTGGAAAGAGAGGATAATGCGGCTGTCGGACCAAAGGAACTCATGATAGCAATTGCTGCAATTACCACTTCCCAGCCTTCTACTGTGCCATTTTCCATAAGAAACGCTCCAAGGATTACCATAACAACTCCTGCGGATAAAATCACTCCATCTGTGACTATACGCTGGCTGGTCTCATGGTTTTTCAAAGTCTGGCTGGTATTATGAAGTTTTCCAGTACATTTATCTAATTCTTTTATGCGTCTATTCTGCTGCCCAAACTGTAAAATTTCCTCCAGACCATAGAGATTATCCAACACGCAGGTATTTAATTCTCCAAATGAATTCCGATATTCCTGCCCGGTACTGCTGCCTTTTCTGCCATTTATTATAGGAATTACCGCTCCTACGATCAGATAATAGATAAGTCCAGCCACTCCAAATAATGGATGAATGATTCCCAGAAAGATAATCATAAACAGAGAGGTCAGCACTGCAATTACAATCGGGGAAATGGTATGAGCATAAAATACTTCTAAAAGTTCAATATCACTGGTAATAATAGAAATTAAGTTTCCCTTTTCACTGCCGTCTAATTTGGCTGGTGCCAGCTTTCTTAATGACGCAAATACTTTGTGGCGGATCCGCGCTAAAAGCTTAAAGGCAATAAAATGATTGCTTGCCTGTTCTGCGTAACGAAGAATTCCCCGAAGCACCGCAAAAAGAATGAGCAGCACAAAAATCATGGATAAATTCACACCTTCCACAAGTCCTAATACGAATAAAAATCCATAGCCTCCCAAAATCGTAATAAAGGAAGCCATAAGATTTCCTACGCATCCCATAAGAATTGCGATGCACATAATTCCAAGCAGAGGTCTTATCATGCCAATAAGGCCCATCATAACACCAAATCCACTTCTTGTTTTTTTCTGACTCATCTTCCTGCCTCCTTTCCATAGTGTTCCAGTTCCTGCTGTGCCTGAAATAACCGGGCATAGTCTCCCTGTTTTTCCATAAGCAAGAAATGGTTACCTGTCTCTGTGATTCTACCGGATTTTACTACAAAAATCTGATCTGCCTTCACCACATTGGCAAGTCGATGAGAAATCAGAATGACTGTCTTATGCTGGGCAAGCTCTCTTACCACCTGCATAATCTTATCTTCACTTTCCACATCGATATTCGAAGTTGCTTCGTCAAAGATATAGATATCACTATCATACAAAATTGCCCGAGCAAGTACAAGTCTTTGTTTCTGCCCACCGGAAAGGTTTGCGGCTTTTTCCTCAATTGGCATGAAAAGTCCGCCCTTTTCCATGACTGTATCATACAGATCCACCTGCCGCAAAACTTCTTCCATCATTTTTTCATCCGCATTGGAATTTCCCATTTTCAGATTATCGTATAAAGTCCCTTTAAATAAGTAGCTGTCATGACGAACCCGGGTTACTTTCTGATAGAGGACATTCCTTACAATATCAGAAACTTCTACACCTCCCAGGGTGACTTTGCCCTGATCCGAAAAGTTATCCCCCATAATCAGAGATGCAATAGTACTTTTTCCACAACCAGATTCTCCCACCATCGCCACAAAACCTTTTTGCGGTATGGTAAAAGAAACGTTCTGTAATACAGGATGATTCTCTTCATATCCAAAGGTTACATGATCAAAAACAATTTCTTCTCCAGAAACTTCTTCCACCATTCCCCCTGGACGCACTGGCGCATCCAGAAAACGGAAGATTTTATCTGCTGCCGCATTTCCATTCATTGCAATATGGAAAAAAGATCCTAAAAGACGAAGGGGCAGGAAAAACTCTGCTGAAATCATCACAATAAAGAAACACTGTTCCAAAGTGATATTTCCAGCTTTAAGTTCTAAAATACTAAGAAGGATCCCCACTGCTGCACCACCATAAGCTACCATATCCATGATGCTGATGGAATTTAACTGCATGATTAAAACCCGCATGGTAACTTTACGGAATTTTTCCGCTTCTTCATCCATTTTCTTTGCATATCTTTCATCTGCCTGATAGATTTTTAAAGTAGTAAGCCCTTGAAGATTTTCCAGAAAAGAATCTCCTAATTCTGTGTAAGTTCCCCAGTATTTTGCCAGTAGTTTTTTTGCAAATTTCTGCACCGCCACAATAGAAACCGGAATCAGGGGTACGCATAAGAGTAACACCAGTGCTACTTTCATACTCATAGTTCCCACAATTACAAAAAGGGTAAGAGGTGCTAACATACTATAGAAGAACTGAGGTACATATTTTCCAAAATAGATTTCCAGCTGATCTACTCCTTCCGTACTGATCTGGACGGCTTCCGCTGTGGTCACCGTATCCCGATAAGAAGGCCCAGTTTCCATTAATTTCTGATAGATTCTTTCTCTTAATGTCTTTTTTACGTTCTCAGATGCTGCAAAAGACTGACGATTCTGAACTGCAGCCGCAATCATCCGCACCAGAAACGCTCCCACAAATACCAGAAGTAGTTTTCCCAAGCTCGCTATATCCACACCTGCATTCATGACACTTCTTGTTCCTGCATCTATAAGACTTCCTAAAAATCCAGCCACTGCAAACATCATTGCAACATTAGCAAGCAGCGACACCCACTGTGCCGCTGCCATTCCAAATACATATTTATTGTTATCTGAAAACTCCTTCATCAATCGTTTATGAAACATCTTATTCTGCCTTTCTTTTCACTCTATGCTGGAAGCAATGAATCACGATGCAGATGGTAAGTACAAGACCAGATACTGCGTGGGAGATTCCCATCCTGTTACAGGCGTTAGTTTACACTAACAAGAGTTTGTTTGTCAACACCGCTCCCCCTGTTATTTTCTGCCAAAACATCTGTCTTATCAATAGCCAAAAAGGCCGTTGCTTCAACGAATGAAAGCAACAGCCTTACGCTTAACACTTCTCTACAAACAATGCTCGAATTGCATTTAGCACTGCAATGACCATGACTCCTACATCTGCAAAGATTGCCAGCCACATATTTGCAATTCCCAATGCCCCCAGAATCAGGCAAAGGATTTTGATTCCCAGAGCAAATACGATGTTCTGATATACGATTCCCAGACATTTTCTGGAGATTCTTACTGCCTTGGAAATCTTTCGTGGGTCATCATCCATCAGCACCACATCGGCCGCTTCGATTGCTGCATCTGATCCCATGGCACCCATGGCAATTCCAATATCGGCTCTGGAAAGAACCGGAGCGTCATTGATTCCGTCTCCTACAAAAGCAAGTTTTCCTTTTCCCACTCTCTTTGCTAAAAGTTCTTCTACCTTGGACACTTTATCCTGCGGTAAAAGTTCACTGTACACTTCATCAATTCCCAGCTCTGCAGCCACCTGTTCTGCTACAGTCTTAGCATCTCCTGTCAACATCACTGTCTTTTTAACACCGGATGCTTTTAACGCTGACACAGCTTCCTTAGCTCCAGACTTAATGATATCAGAAATTACAATATGACCTGCATAAACTCCATCAATCGCCATATGCACAATTGTTCCCGTATGGTGACAATCTGCAAAATCGACCTTCAAATCTTTCATTAATTTAGAATTACCAGCGGCAACTTCTCTGTCATCTACTTTTGCAAAAACACCTTTTCCACTAATTTCCTGAATGTCCTTTACTCTGGAAGTATCTACCTCTTTACCATATGCCCGAAGGAGACTCTTGCTGATGGGATGAGAGGATGCACTTTCTGCCAGTGCAGCATATTCCAGTAATGTATCATCATCCAGATTGTTATGATGAATTCCTGTTACTTCAAAAACGCCCTGAGTCAAAGTTCCTGTCTTATCAAATACCACACAATCAGTCTGAGACAATATTTCCAGATAATTGGATCCTTTTACCAAAACGCCCGCTTTACTGGCTCCCCCGATTCCCGCAAAAAAGCTTAATGGAATGCTGATTACCAGAGCACATGGACAACTAATTACCAGAAATGTCAAGGCACGATAGATCCAGTTTCCCCATTCCGGGGTAAGTCCCATAATAAGCAGTCTCACTAATGGCGGAATAACTGCGAGAGCAAGGGCGCTATAACATACTGCCGGTGTATAGTACTTTGCAAAACGGGAAATAAAGGCTTCTGATCTGGATTTGCGGGAGCTGGCGTTCTCCACCAGATCCAGAATCTTAGATACTGTAGATTCCCCGAATTCCTTTGTTGTCTGAATCTTCAGCACACCGGATAAATTGATACATCCGCTGATAATCTCATCACCTGCTGTCACTTCTCTTGGAACACTTTCTCCCGTAAGAGCACTGGTATTTAAGCTGGAATTTCCTTCCAGAACGATTCCGTCAATTGGCACTTTCTCTCCTGGTTTTACCAGAATTACACTGCCTACTGCTATCTCATCCGGATCCATCTGTTCTACTTTTCCATCTATTTCCACATTGGCATAATCCGGGCGAATATCCATTAATTCACTGATATTCTTGCGGCTTTTTCCTACTGCATAACTTTGGAACAGCTCTCCTACCTGATAGAAGAGCATTACAGCGATAGCTTCTACATAATCTCCATTTCCGCTAAGAGCGATGATAATGGCTCCTACTGTGGCAATGGCCATAAGGAAATTCTCATCAAATACCTGACGATTTTTGATTCCTTTAAAAGCTTTTAACAAAATGTCATAACCAATGATCAAATATGGGATCATATATAATCCAAATAACAGGATTCCATCAGCAGGAACAAAATGTAGAATAATCAGCAATGCTGCCGAAAGAAGAATTCGATACAGCACTTTTTTTTGTTTCTTCGTCATAACAAGTACTCCTCTCCAAAAATGCGCCACCCTGTCTGTACCGCAACGTATTTCACTCTACGCAATTAGAAATAAATTTCACAGTCATCTTCTACTTTTTTACAGTTCTTTAATACCTCTTTCATAACTTCCTTTGGTTCTTTGTCCTCTTCAAAATCCACAATCATCTTCTGAGTCATGAAATTCACAGTAACTTCCTTTACCCCTTCTGTCTTACGAGCAGCTTCCTCCATTTTATTTGCGCAGTTTGCACAGTCTACTTCGATTTTATAATTTTTTCTCATAGTTTTATCTCCTTTTTAATTAAACAATTAAGTAATTGTTTAATTGTATTATAGAGAGTAGTTTTTAAAAAATCAAGTAGTTTTTACAAAAAAATGGATTTTTTCTTCAACTCACAAAAAAAGACCACCTCCCGCTCTATGAGCGGGAAACAGCCTTTCTTGTTCCACTTCCGGACATCCCGGTGTAATTCATTCTTTCCTTCCGTCTAAGTTATAACCGACGCAATTCTTCAAACTTGGCTTTTAAACCATCTGATGTCTCTGCCACCATATTGGCTGCTGCTGCAATCTCCTCAGAACTTGCTGCCAGATTATTGATTCTTTCATTTACCTGATCTACAGTCTCCATCAGCCGATCAGATTCTCTTGCAAGCACTTCCATGGCACTTACAATTTCATCCTTATTCTTGTTGCTATCTAAAGCGGTATTCTTACTAGACTCACTTAAAGTCTTGATTTCTTCTGCGACAACTGCAAATCCTCGTCCAGCCGCACCAGCTCTAGCTGCTTCAATAGAAGCATTTAAAGACAACAGATTGGTCTGGCTTGCCACTTGGGTAATACTGTTATTATTATTCTCCAGCTGTCCCAATAATTCATTAATTGTATCAAAAGAAGCTTTAATATTGTTACAGAAGTCTACCATATCAGACATAGCAGCACTGATATTGCTGCTTTCTTCTGCATTCGTATTATTTCCGCTTACCATCTCTGTAATAGAAAGATTTAAGGAACTGAAGTCTTCATTCGCCGCATCTACCATATTGGAGATAATTCTACTCTTTTCTTCCATCTCCTGATTCTTACGTTCAATTTCTAATGCCTCTTCCTGCTCTTTTGCTTTCTCCCTGGCAATTGCATTCTTCACAAAATGAACGCAGTTTCGTCTATCATTATTCCCATTGAAAATAGCCGTTGCCATATCCCGACAAGACTCATATCCACACGCACCACAGTTAATACACTGATCTTCTCTGGTATCTTTATGCATTTTCTTAAAAATTGCATCCAGTTCAGAAGCATTTGGATTTTGAATCTTCGCTCCCGCAGATTTGTCAGAATAACGCCGGATAAAATCATTCAGATTCAAAGACTTAAACTGTTTATTCAACGCCGCCAGACGCTGCTTCGGCGTACTCTTGGCCTGCCATGCACTGCCCTTGGCCTTCTTTCCAGCTGCTTTAATCCGCTGAATTTCATAAAGGGTATCTTCAGATTTAGACTTCTCATCTTCAATTCCCGTTCCGTAGAGACATCCCTGACCACAGTTTAATGCATCTACCATAAATGGAAGCTCTTTATTACCAAGAACGCGTTTCTTATAATCTTCCAGGAAATGATAAGCGTGTTTCTCTCCTTCTATCTGACGGATAAACACATCTTCTCCACAGAACCAGTATACATTCTCTTTCAGACCACCTGGCATTGGATAAATGGAGCCCAATCCAAAGGCATTCTCTTCTGTTGCTGGTGCCCCTTTGATATTATTCTTCCGCACATAATCCATCAAATGATCAAAAGTAACATTATAGGTAATATACCCCTGAGTATTCTCATCACTGATTTCAGCTTTCTTCGCAATACATGGGCTGATAAATGCCAGCTTATCCGTAATACCCATATACTTCTTAGCGTAGATTGCAGCGCACATCATCGGGCTGTGAACTGGCACTAACTTTGGAATCAGGTCTGGAATGTAGTGCTCGATATAATTTACTACCGCTGGACACGGCTGTGAAATTCCCCCCAGGAAATTATTCTGAGTAATAAAATTAATATAAGCCCAGGTAGTAATATCTGCGCCAAAACTAACACTGATAATTCGGTTTACTCCCAGTTGCTTTAAGCCACCAAGAATATTCTGATATTCTCTTGGATAGTTCGCTGCAAATGCCGGTGCAACTAAAATAGAGATTCTCTCACCTCTCTTTAAAGCCGCAAAAAATTCTTCCGTATCATCATAAAAACTTCTTGCTCCATGTTCACAAGCGTCAAAACAAGCTCCACATCCGATACACTTGTCTGGATTTACCTGAATCATAGCTTTTCCGTCCACTTCCACAGCTTTATTCGCGGTAAGAACCGGGCAAACGGATATACACTTATTGCATCCAATACACTTCTCATTCGTGTATACTAACCCCCTGTGTTCTTCTGCCATAATGGCCGCCTCCTCTTTTTACGTATGTTTTTTGATAATATTATATCACAATTCACTAATTTTGTAAATTTCAACTGCGGATTTTGTCTATTTTTCACAAAGATTTTTTTATAAGATCTTCCAAAGTAATTCCATCAAAATACTCATCTATGAGTCTCTTGAATTCCCTCCACATTGGAAGTGTCTGACATTCTGCTGCCTTTTCGCATGGGGATGCCCCACATTCCAAACAACTTACCGGGGACAGATCCCCTTCTGTCAGCCTGAGAATTTCTCCTATCCGATAATCTTTTGGCGCCCGAAGTAGCCGATATCCGCCTCCTTTTCCATGAACCCCCTCCACAAAACCATTCTGGGTCAATACCGGCATAATCTTTTCCAGATATTTGAGAGGCAGTCCCTGCCTGACTGCAACATCTTTCATGGGAATATAGTTTCCCACATTATTTTCTGCCAGGTCAATTAAGACCCTGATCGCATATCTTCCTCTTGTGGATATTAACATAATCATTACCTCTTTATTATTTCTTAACTTTACAGTCAAGAGCTTTCTTCTTTATGTATACAAAAAATTACAGATATATAAAAAAGGCAGCTACTAACAAAAGTATACTACCTTTTCTCTGATTAATATGCGGTCTTTTAGTCTGCAAACAGTGGAGTAGATAAATAACGATCTCCTGTATCTGGCAGCAACGCAACAATTGTCTTACCCTTGTTCTCTGGACGCTTTGCCAATTCAATGGCTGCCCATACTGCTGCTCCAGAAGAAATTCCAACTAAGACGCCTTCCTGTTTTCCAATTAATTTTCCAGTAGCAAATGCGTCATCATTGGTTACTGGAATTACTTCATTATATACGCCTGTATTTAAAGTATCTGGTACAAATCCAGCACCAATTCCCTGGATCTTATGCGGTCCCGCTGTGCCAGCAGAAAGTACCGGTGAATCTGCAGGCTCTACTGCTACTACCTGAACATTGGGATTTTTTGATTTTAAATACTCTCCTACCCCGCTGATGGTTCCACCTGTTCCAACACCTGCTACAAAAATATCAACTTTACCATCTGTATCCTCATATATCTCAGGACCTGTTGTCTCAAAATGAGCTTTTGGATTGGCAGGATTCTCAAACTGTTTTGGAATAAAACTGTGAGGAATTTCTTTCGCCAGTTCCTCTGCCTTAGCAATGGCTCCCTTCATTCCTTTGGAACCTTCTGTTAATACCAGTTCTGCTCCGTATGCTTTCATAAGCTGTCTTCTCTCAATGGACATGGTTTCCGGCATTACAATAATAATCCGGTATCCTTTGGCTGCGGCAATAGAAGCAAGACCGATTCCTGTATTTCCAGAGGTTGGTTCAATAATCACGGAATCAGGTGTTAATGCCCCTTTTGCTTCTGCTTCTTCGATCATAGCTTTTGCAATTCTGTCTTTCACAGAACCAGCTGGATTAAAATACTCCAGTTTTCCAAGAATTGTTGCCTGCAGATCCAGTGTCTTTTCAATATGAGTAAGCTCCAGAAGTGGAGTCTTTCCGATTAATTCATGAGCGGATTTATAAATCTTAGACATAATTATCTCCTTAATATGATATTTTTTTTATAATGCAGCAAAACCTTTCTCCAGGTCTGCAATAATATCGTCAATATGCTCTGTTCCAATAGACAGACGGATAGTGTTTGGTTTGATATCCTGATCTTCTAATTCTTCTGCTGACAGCTGGCTGTGAGTGGTTGTCGCTGGATGAATGACCAGACTCTTTACATCAGCTACATTGGCAAGCAGGGAGAAAATCTGTAAGTTATCAATAAATTTATGAGCTTCTTTTTCTCCACCTTTGATCTCGAAAGTAAAGATAGAACCGCCTCCATTTGGGAAGTATTTCTGATACAATTCATGATCTGGATGATCTTCCAGAGATGGATGATTTACCTTTTCTACTAACGGATGATTCTTTAAAAAGTCAATGACTTTTGCTGTATTTTCTGCATGACGCTCTAATCGCAGAGAGAGAGTTTCTGTTCCCTGTAACAGTAAAAACGCTGCAAATGGAGAAATGGTTGCTCCTGTATCTCTTAATAAAATTGCGCGGATATATGTTACAAATGCGGCTGGTCCTGCTGCTTCTGTAAAAGCAACTCCGTGATAACTTGGGTTCGGAGCAGCAATTGCCGGATAATTTCCTGAAGCTCCCCAGTCAAATTTTCCAGAATCTACAATGATTCCTCCTAAAGTCGTTCCATGTCCTCCGATAAATTTTGTTGCTGAATGTACGACGATATCTGCACCATGTTCGATCGGACGAATCAGATATGGAGTTCCGAAAGTATTATCTACTACTAATGGGAGACCATGTTTATGGGCTAACTCTGCCAATGCATCAATATCTGGAATATCACTGTTTGGATTACCAAGAGTCTCTATGTAAATTGCTCTTGTATTGTTCTGAATTGCGTTCTCAACTTCAGCCAGATCATGAATATTTACAAAAGAAGCAGTAATTCCAAAATTTGGAAGGGTGTTCTCTAAAAGATTGTAGCTTCCTCCGTAAATGGTCTTCTGTGCTACGATATGTCCTCCATTCTGAGCTAATGCCTGAATAGTATAAGTAATAGCTGCTGCACCAGAAGCAACTGCTAAAGCTGCTACGCCTCCTTCTAAGGCTGCAATTCTTTTTTCTAACACATCCTGAGTGGAGTTGGTAAGACGTCCATAAATATTTCCTGCATCTGCAAGTCCAAATCTGGCTGCTGCATGAGCACAGTCATGAAATACATAAGATGTGGTGGCGTAAATTGGTACTGCTCTGGAATCGGTTGCTGGGTCTGGGTTCTCCTGTCCTACGTGAAGCTGTAATGTTTCAAATTTATACTCTGACATAATTTTATTTCCTTTCTTTCGTTTACCTACCTACTTATTCGGTAGGTTAAATATAAACCCATTTCCATTTTTTGTCAACATTTCTCCATCTTTTCTCAAAATAATGATTTTTTTTTTTACTGTATTAAGCTATAATATATTAGGTTATATCAAAATCATTTAAAAAAATTTAACATAGGGAGAACACCCATGAGACACAGGTCTTTTTTATTCCGCATATTGGTTCCATTTACTGCGGCGGCCTGCCTTACT
>JBGVLD010000081.1:0-2161 GCA_045124075.1 Agathobacter sp. | reverse complement strand
TCATCTACTAAAATTGTATCAATCACGTTTTCTCCAGCTTCTGTATAAATACCAGAGCCTTTAAACATATTATCGACACTACTTTTACGTATCTGTCCTTTCAGTTTCTTCTGATAGACATTACGCGGCGCACTATTTTTTGATACATACTGACAAAACTGATCTTCATTCGTAAGTTGAGCCAATAAATTGATTGCTACAACAGTTTTTCCTGTACCTGGTCCACCTTGCACAATAATTACTCGTTTTTTACAATCATTCATGGAACGACGCGATGCATTTAGAATTTCTTCATATACAACTTTTTGCTCATCTAACATTACAAATTCACGATTGCCTTTCAACATCTTAGCAATTGATTCTTGTAAACTCTTTGAGGGCTTTATCTTTCCATGTTCTACAGAATATAAAAGTTCCTTATTATCACCTTTATTAATCGATTTTTTAATAAATGCTCTTAGGTTATCTACTTGTCCTCTGGTAAATGCTGGTGCATCTTCCAAGTAAATCTGATATTGTTCATCATCCAATGGATCATTTTCTTTACGTCTATAATTATGCAAATAAGAACAAGGCCATAAATGAATCTGTTCTTCTTGTACAAATTCATTATAATCTGCGATTAGCATGGCATAAGACCATGCCTGATAAGAGGGATGTACTACTTGCCGCATTGCATTCCCTGTATATGTTTCAACTAATGCATCTTTTCCTTTAACAGACTCAATTTTATCCCATTGCTTTAACTCTACAATGACTACATTTCCATTTTCGTCTTTGTCATATCCAGAAATTAGAAAATCTACACGTTTTGAAGTCTGGGGAATATTGTATTCAATAGCAATGCCTGAATTCTCCGGAATTTCATTGTCATTCAAAACTTTATACATATATTCCAATGAATTCTCCCATGCACGAAATTCATTTCTCGCAGTATGGCGATTCATCTTCTCGTAAATATTCTGTTCGATTTCAAAAGCAATGGTGTCTTGCTCCACACTTCTTAAAAAATCTGTTTTTGTCCCATCATAAACTAACATAAATCGCCTCCAAGTTTTTTATAAACACATTTTAATCTGTGGAATTAATCCCTGATCAGCTGGCAGCCAATCCACACTATACAGATTTTCTTTCGTCAACCATGTAGCCGCTTCATGTTCTTTCAATACCAAATCACCGGATATAATCCTGCAAATAAAACAATCCATAGATAAATGGAAGTTCGGGTAATCATATTCAACTGTATCCAGCAATTCTTTCACTTCAACTTCTGTATCCAGTTCCTCTTTTATCTCTCTAACAAGCGCTTCTTCTGGTGTCTCGCCAGCATCAATCTTTCCTCCCGGAAATTCCCATCCATCTTTGAACTCACCGTATCCACGCTGTGTTGCGAACACTTTTCCATCATCAATAATTATCGCTGCTACTACTCTAATTGTTTTCATTTTATCTCCTATCGGTTCTATTATCCATTCACAATATATTCGTAAATATCTTCTCTCACTGGAGTATCCAATACCCATTCTATTTCTACTGCTGTTTTATCCGTATTTGGCATTACAAATTCTTTTACTACTCCTGTTGAGGTCATTCTTCCAAGATAATAGAACTCTTTTGAAATTTTATCATCTTTATTCTTTCTCACAAAAAGCTGTACATCTATTCCGCGTTCTTTTGCTTTTAAGAAATTCTGTACGTCTTCTGACTCAATACTACGTCCACTTTTCGAAATAGCAATCAATCGATTGTAACTTGTAAAGTGGTCTTCGTATTTTGTTGTATCACTAATATCTTCTTGTTTGTCATAGTTGATAAATACCGGGAATGTCTTTGTTTTCTTATCATACTTATAACCACCGATATTCAATGGCACTTCGTTTCTCTCCCAATTCAACAAACGACAAGCATCTTCATATGTATATTTCTGATACAGAACCAAATCTGTATCTTGATAACGCATACTGAAATTTTCTTTATAACGAGAAATACCGAATTCAATGAGTTCCTCTAAAATATTATAGAAATCTTCATTCTGCAACATTTCTTCAAATGATTTTGACACACAATAGTCTGAACCTTCTTTTTCCAAGAATACACATTGGGAATATGTTTTCTTTGCTGCACTCGTAGGAAATTCATTCGTCATCATATTTACAACATT
>JBGVLD010000080.1:0-61210 GCA_045124075.1 Agathobacter sp. | reverse complement strand
TATTAATTTTCGTTTTTCTGGACATGGCATATGCAAATACAACTGCAAGCGGTTGCAAAATTGCAGTAGCTGGAAATGCCGGTCGCCGGGATTCCATAATAAAGGTATCCATCATAAGACCTGAGCCAATAATGAATAAGACCAAAATACAGGATTTTGCCATAACTACTTCTCTTTTTTTAGAATGATGTAACAAACAATATACCATCTCTGAACACACTAAAACAAAATAGCCCACCAGATATATATTATAAATGGTACGTCCTAAATAATTGGTTGTCAGATAAGACATCCCATAATCCGTCATCACAAATTCGCAGGCCTCCGGAACACATATTACCGGGTAAACCAGCAATGCCCAAAAACAAGATAACCATCTACGATCTGCTTGCTTCATCAACCTGATTCCCCGAGAAATCAATCATCATTTCCAAGGTTTTCTTAATCTCTTTAATCTTAGCATCTAAATCCTCATGAATTTCTTCTACTTCTGCGGTCTGTTCCAACTGAGTCTTGCATTCTTTAATCTCTGCTTCGAGTTGTTCACGAAGCTGTGCGTACTCATCTTTAGTAATTTCATTATCCATACGCATCTCTAATAACTATTTTATAAGTGACTCATTTCTGGCAATGGTTGTCTCTAAATTAGAGGTCTGTAATCTGTCTAAACCACTATCTAATTCCTCAACATAGTTATCTTTAATTAATTGAATTGCTTCATGCACCGCATCTTGTCTGTCCAACCACAATGCTTCCAATATGGTCTTCGCCATAAAATGCAGTTTCCAATCACCAGCCATAGGTATACTACAGTAACCTTCTGTATCAAGACCATATTTCTCACGAAGTTTAATGCTACCGTTATTGACCTGGTTATAACATTGATAACCAAAGACGACTTCCTGCGTAAGTTTATTGGTTCTCCACTTATTTCTTCTAAAGGTGCTACCACAACTACATCTCAACTTATGAAGCCATACATCCTCCGTCTTACGCTTACCTTTGACTTTATTTTTGCTATCAATATTTACCTTCAAAGATTTTTCACTACAAAGTTTTTGTATCTCATGCCAACGTTCTTCGGGAATAATCGGCTCCCAGTCACCTTTTATATACATATGGATATCTCTATCGAGATTCTTGACTCTGGAATGTTCCATGAAGTCATCCGTAAATGACTTGTTTGTCGGAAATTAAATACAGCTACTTGACAAGTGCAATATCTTTATGCTATTTTTTTAGAAACGAAGATGTTTTCCGAGAGGTGCATCTTCGTTTTTTTATTTTCTGGAACAGGAGGGCTTTATATGGTTACAGATTATGAGAACATGGATGTCTTTAATTTTTTTCAGCAGGAAGAAATCCGCAAGGGACTTGCAAAAAACCTTGATGTAACAATCTATGCCAGACCCGAACTTCCCTACGATATTATGCGCGAGCTTAGAAAATCACTGGAATCCGGAGTATCTCTCATTCCATATGTGAACGCCGGATATGACAGTGAGCAGTTGCTTGCCATCCGACATTCTTTAGCGAAAGGCATTAACATTCAGCCCTATTTAAACATAGCTTATCATGGTGCCTGCATCGATGAAATTGCCCTAGGACTTGAACACAACATCAATGTAACTCCCTATGCTGATGCCCGCTATACTTGGCGTAAAATGCGAGAAATCCGTCTTGGAATTGAGCAACGGCTGGATATCTCCCAATATGCCAACCCACTTTATTCTTACTGGCAGATGCGCGAAATCCGCCTCGGCTTAAAAGACGGACTGGATATCGACAGCTACAAAAGCATTATGTATACAACCAAAGAAATGCACAAACACCGTATGCTATTAAAAAGCAAACGAAATACACCTTCCGTTTCCGATAAATGGACTCTTTTCCAAGATGCCGATTATGATATCCACATTAGCCCAGATGGTATCAACGCATACCTTAGCTGGCATTGCAACCGCGCTATTGCAAATGTGAGTGAACTTACCACTATTTTAGAGAAACACAGTATCGTTTTCGGTATTGATTATGCCGCTTTGGAAGCGCTCGCAAAAGAGTATTCTGTCATTGGAAAAGATTCCCGAAAATATCAGAACACACTGGTTGCCAAAGGTATTCCGGCAATTCACGGTCGCAACGGCTATTATGAATGGTGTTTTGATACCAGAAAAAAACGTCAGATGAACCTTCTTGCTGACGGCACCATAAATTATGACACACTTACATGGTATGAACCGGTGACTCAGAACCAGACACTTGCCATATACCACTATGCTACTGCTGCGGTGGATGGCAAAACCGTTACCGGTCAAACAATCCCAGCTAAAGCTGGAAAGGAAAAAGCAATTCTGACCGGACGTGGTTTTGAAATGCTCCCCGACTTAAAAACCTATGTTGCTGCTAAAAACGGACACGTACGACTTCATAGAAATGAACTGATTGTATCTGATTTAATTATATTAGATGAACTGTATCCCATGAATGAACCACTCAATTTTAACAGTGACGTTTATATTAAGGGTAACGTTACCGGCCCTGTCACACTCAATGTAAACGGTGACCTGGCGGTGGATGGTTTCGTCGAAGCAGCACAGATTAACTGCAATGGCAGTCTGCTCCTAAAAGGAGGTATCAATACAAGTTCCAGTCCTGATACCGGCATTGTTATGGTACACGGCTGCGTTATCAGCAAGTTTTTCGAATATGTCACGCTCCATGCAGATGATAATATATACTTTGGCACCAGCCTTAACTCCAACCTTTCTTCCTATGGAGAAATTGTTTCTTATGGTAGAAAAGGCGGCATTATCGGAGGTACTTCTTATTCCGAAAAAGGCTATTGCCTTCCTAACCTCGGTAATCCGGTTGGTACGAATACTACTTTACTGCTTGGTACAAACGACAATATCTGTTCTCAGCGCTTTGCAATCAAAAATGAAATTGCGAATATCAAAACCATGCTGACAAAACTTACAACTGTTTACAACACTTATTGTGAAAAAACAATATACACAAATCCATATGCCAATGACTTACTGCAAAAAGCAGAGCATACTATTGCTGTGCAAAATGAGGCACTGGAGTGTGCTTATCAGAAAATGGATGCTTTGGAAAAACGACAGACAAGAGCCTGCCAGTCCAAAATTATTGTCGAGCAGAATGTCTATGACAATGTTCAGGTTCACTATATGAACAAAAAAATCACAGCAATTCCTTCAACACAAGTGGCAATTCTTATCAACAAAGACTCACTTGTTATGGAAAAACTCTATTCATGCGACCCTCAGACCGCATAATTTGAAAGAGAAAGAGGGATTTCATTATGCGAAATAAAATTATTATTGTAGATGTAAATGATTTTAACCGTGCTGTTCTGACACGCATTTTATGCAATGAATATACGATTGTGGGAGCAATAAACGGCCTTCACGCTCTGGAAGTTTTGAAGCAGTCCGAAGAAGAAATTGCGGCAATTCTGATTGATATGCTCTCCTCTCAAAATGATGGCTTTTCCCTGTTAAAATCCATCCAGCAAAATTCACTGCACACCAAAACTCCTATTATTGTCGTATGCAGTGCAGATTCTGCCATTGTAGAAAAAGAACTTTTTGAATATGGCGTATCTGAGTGTATCCGCCAGCCTTTTGATGATACACTGATAAGAATCAAAGTCAATAATATTGTAAAACTTTTTCAGTATCAGAATGAACTGGAAACCACCATACAACAACAGACCGAACAGCTGCAGTTGCAAAACCAGATGTTGAAATTACAGGCTGATTTTTTAAGAAAAAGCAATACCAATATTATTAATTTACTGGGTACTATGTCGGAATACCGCAATCTGGAAAGCGGTCAGCATATACAGCGTGTCAAACTATATACGAAAATTCTTGCTGAAGAAATGATGAAACAGTTCCCGGAAAAAGGACTGACTCCGGAAATCATCTCCGTCATTGTATCGGCAAGTCCACTACACGATATCGGTAAAATTGCCATTTCTGATGCCATTCTTCTAAAGCCGGATAAACTGACTGCAGAGGAATATGAATATATAAAATCCCATACGATTTTGGGCTGTGAAATACTGGAAAGACTCAAAGATTCCTGGAGCAAAGAATATAGTAAAATTTCATTCGAAATCTGCCGCCATCATCACGAACGCTATGACGGAAACGGTTATCCTGACCGCTTGCAGGGGGATGAAATTCCTATCTCTGCCCAACTTGTATCCATTGCAGATGTTTATGATGCTCTTGTGAATGAACGCGTCTATAAAGCTGCGATTCCAAAAGACAAAGCTTTCCGCATGATACTTTCCGGCGAATGTGGCGTTTTCTCACCGGAAATGATAACCTGTCTGAAAAATTGCAAAGAAGCAATGGAAGAGGTATGCGCGAGTATGACATATTAAAAAATAGGTGACAACTATCTTTTCTTTAATAGAAAAGAAGCAAGGAACATATCAAGTCAGAAACTTAGAAAATTGTACATTATTATTTTAGAACTTTTGTACATTTTAATATTGACATTTATAGACCCCAGTACCTCATCCACTACATCTTCTATGATTTGTGTTCCGTAATGCTTGTATGGAATCATGCAATCTGGCAGCTCGTTATGAAGCTTCCCGCATTTTCCATTAGTGCATTTCAGTCGGTTTATAACAAACCAGTGTTTTCTGCCGCCAGCCTCTTTATGAACCCTCAGCTTCTTGTCTCTCCTGCATAGAGAGCTTCCACACTCCGGACAGATGGCATCTTCTTCACTGATTACAAAAAATATCCTCTTTACACTCTAACCGATACTTTGATATGATAACCATGGTAGTGATACCACCATAGATCCTGGAATGCATCGACTCGCCAAAGAAGAAGATTCCGGGATCTCTTTCTTTTTATTCTTTGGTGACAGTATATCGGTTAATTTCGTGACAGGCAATCAAATCCGTTGAAAGTCAGGCTGAGAGGGGCGCAACAATATCTGCAATCTACTCATTATACGCTTCTTAGCTTTTACATTTCCAATATATGTTCTATCAATATACTTTTCTTCGTTATCGTTGTCGGATATCACTTGTTCTAGCATTTTCTTGCACTCATCCAACTTATCATTTGACAGTTTATATGCGATATCCTCCAACAATGTAGTAAATTCCTTATCTGTGATATATTCTTTCATCATGAACCTCCCAGTATCAAAGTTGACTCATAAAGCTTGTTCCTATAACACAAGTATAGTAAATAAGTTCTCTAATAGGTCGCCATCAAAATCGTATTGTCCTGCGTTACACATAATAGAACTCCTTTCATTGCGTTTACCTTGCTATGATAGAATCCTACATTGTTTTTCAATAAATCAGGTCGCCACAAAAGCGACAAATTTTTACACCAATTCTTTCAACACCTTCACCTGCTGCATAGCCACTCTTCTAATTTCCTCTGGCATATTCTGCATCATCCTAGCCACTTGCATCACATCCGCGTCCAATTCAACTTTTTCTCCATCAATCAGATATCCCGCTGTCGTATGTAACACATTTGCGATTTCCTTAATAATCCCCATCTTCATATCAACAACATCTCTCTCATAAGCCGACACCGTTGATTTCGGAATAAACAGTACCTCTGCCAGTTCCTCCTGTGTCATTCCCATCTTTACTCTGCACTCTTTGATTCTCATTCCAATTGTCTTTTCCATTCTTTTCTCCATTTCCGGAGTCAAAACGGAAATAAGCGCAAAAAAAGAGTCTACAAAACGTATACCAATAAAACCGGCAGCTAATATATGCCACCTGGCGTTATCTCCGTTTTGTAGGCTCCTGATAGTTCTCTGCTAAATCCAGCTCGTTACAAACTCTTGGTAATCAGTGCCGACCCTGATGGTTCCAGCCAAATCCGACGGTTCTTCTGATTCCTCATTCTATTCTGTTTTTCAGTTTCTTGTCATTATGGTTACTCTGTTTCCTTTAGCAATAGACCGCTCTCTGCATTGGCTGCATTTTCTTGCCGCCTTTGATCTTCTGGACACTTACTTTTACCTGTCCCACCCGGTCATTGCCTCTGCGGTTTTCCAGCACCATCACTCTCTCTTCATCCACAAGGGCTACAATCTCGCTGTTGCATTTCCCGCAGGTTATTTCCAAATCACACACCCCCTGACATTTCATCAGGATTCTGCCACACACTGGGCAGCTTATAAATCTCTTATCTTTTCTGCTGTTTGTCATCATCAAAATCCTCCTGTTGATTCTTGCACTTCAACGGTAAAGGGAAAGGAAAACCATTGATGATTGTTATAAAAAGGCAGATGAGTTCCGATGTGCCGAAGTGTGCACCACCTACCCTGTGAACTTCTTGCTGCTGATCCTTAGTACCAATAAAATTCATTCCCGAAAAATTATCGCCCCTCTACAAACTACATATTGTTGTCTTCATAGTAAAAATGGTATCTTGAGCACCACCTTCCTGTACTACTTACAAGTCCTCTCTGTCCCTATATGAACTGTCCTTGCATAGAGAAATATAATTCAAATTCAGTTTGAAATCAACGGTAACATTTTTACCATTTCAAATATCGGTTGATTTTGTATTGAAAAAATCTTTTTTATCGGTTATCATTTGATTATGACGCATATACAACGCTTATATGTGCAGGAGGAAAATCGCTATGAACAAGACTTTAGGAAGCATCCTGGCTTCTCACAGAAAAGAAAAAGGATTCTCACAGTTGGAACTTGCTGAACAACTTACGCATTATGGAGTGAATGTATCGAACGCTGCTATCAGCGCATGGGAGAAAAATATCAGCGTCCCCAATGCAAACCAGTTTCTGATTCTATGCAAACTTCTAGAAATTACTGATATCTACAATGAATTTATTGGATTTAATCCTGATGATGCAATGGCCAGGCTCAATGAAGAAGGAAAAGCAAAAGCCCTGGAATACATTAACCTGCTCCTGTTATCTGAGCAATTTCGGAAAAATGAAGCAACCATTATTCCTTTTCGCAGAAAAATCAAATGGTCATTGCTTGCATCCTCTGCCGGTACCGGTGAATTTCTTGACGATGAAAATTTTGAAATCATCGAGGTTGGGGAAGATGTTCCCGAAGAAGCAGACTTTGGACTGGCACTTAATGGTGACAGTATGGAACCAAGATACCATGACAAACAGGCTGTATGGGTACAGAAGACAGATACATTGAGCAGCGGAGAAATCGGCATCTTCTATCTTGATGGCATGACCTACTGCAAGCAGCTTAAGCAGGATAAGGATGGATTATTTCTTATCTCTCTCAACAGTAAATATGAACCAATCAAAGTAAACGCTGACAGCACCTTCAAGGTTTTTGGACGCGTCCTGAACTAAGTCCAGAATAATGGACACTTTTTGAATTAGAATTGGATCATAGGCTGATGTCTCTAGCTCAGCCATATAAGTATTTGAATGGAGTGATTCGATTGAACATTAAGACTAACGGATATTGTAAGACACAGGCAGAAAGGGAACCCCTGCCAAACAACTTATTCCTCTTTCGTCAGCAGGCGAACATTTCTCAGGATAAGCTGGCCGAGGCTGTAGACTGCAACCGGAGAACAATCGGCAATATTGAAAATGGTACGCATGATCCTTCCGTACAAATGGCATACCGCCTGGCAAATTATTTTAAAGTAGCCCTTCCGGTACTCTTTCCGGATTTGAACAAAAAGGACAACTAGTGAAAGGAGACCGTCATGGAACGCAATTATCAGATTATCGCCGTTGACTTTGACGGCACCCTTTGCTTTAGCAAATGGCCTGACTGTGGCGAACCCAATCAGGCACTTATCAATTATCTTAAGAAATGGAAAGCCGACGGCAATAAACTCATTCTCTGGACTTGCAGAATTGGTGACGCACTCTCCAACGCTGTCGAATGGTGTCGAAATCACGGGCTTGAATTCGATGCCGTAAATGACAATCTCCCGGAAATTGTGGAATACTATGGTAGCAACAGCCGGAAAGTCGCCTGTGATTGGTATATTGACGATCGGATGTTAAAGATGCCAGAGAACCTTTAAAACGGTCTCTGGCATTTAACTTATGCAACTATAAAGCATTTCTTATAAGTGAATATGCTTGTGGCATCGAATTGATGAGAAGCTTATCTGATACAGCTATACTATTTACCGGAATCTGTACATTATTCTGAGTCCACATAGAAGGATATACATATATTTCACGTGTCTTTCCATTTTTAACACAGTAAATTTTCTGATTTTCAAATACTATATCAAAATCAGCATCTAATAATGCATTTTCTTTAATACTAAGTATAAGACGTACTTGCTCATCGTACTCAATTGGTGCTGCAAGTTGCTTTGACTTGCTCCAATCAAGTAACTGCTTAGCCAAGTGTCTGTCCAACTTGTTTTGAACTCTCTGATTCCAATAATGTTTTAAACAATCATGACATGCTGTAGCACAGTTCTTACTGCATTGTAAAACCTTATATGTTTCATTCATCAAATCTGATATTCTTCCTGCCAACATAGAACTATAACCCGCTCCACTAGATAGACTATCAAATAGGAAAATATCAACACATGATAAAGTCATAATCCCCTTTGATTCTCTCTATCAACTGTCTGAGTATCAATTCTCTGCTCATCACATTTACTAACGAAACTTCAATAGCTGAAAGCTCTATGTTTGCAGGTAATATATCTACTCCTTCATCATGATGAATCAGTACATCATCCAAGCAAAATTCTTCATCATTTACAATGTTCATCATCACAGTTGCTAACGTATTCTCCATTTCGTCCGGTTCCGAATATCCCAGACTGATAGATAACGAGCCCTGCGGATCCGAATCTATCAATAATACCTTTTTACCTTCCATTGCTAATCCAATACCTAAATTCACACAGGAAGTTGTTTTTGAAGTCCCTCCCTTTTGATTGCATACAGTTATGACTTTGCACATAATTTGCCTCCTATTCTCGGTACCTTTCTTGTTTTCCTCAAATACCGGTCGAACAATTCTCTTTTTATCCTTACCATCTTTCCAATTTTGTAATAGGCTCCCGCTTCCTTTGCCATTCTAAGGAATGGTCTCTCACTAAACCCATAGTAATTCACACCCTGCTTAATCGTTATGAAATCATGTTGCAAAAACTCCAAATCAACATCATCCAGCTTATGTGAATACTTCCACGCATTTCCTGCCATAATCTTCCTCCTGCTATTTAGTTGCTGGCTCATGAAACTGCTCTAAATATTCATCAAAAATATCTCTATCTAAAAGTACATATCCATCAATGCGATAAATAGCGCCCGCCTTGCCTGCAAGTTCTAATAATTTTTTATGTGTCA
The DNA here is from genome assembly GCA_045124075.1 of Agathobacter sp. Taxonomy (GTDB): domain Bacteria; phylum Bacillota; class Clostridia; order Lachnospirales; family Lachnospiraceae; genus Roseburia. Next base: position 51,847 of record JBGVLD010000080.1, on the reverse strand, counting down.
TACTATATACAACCTCTGCATCCTTATATCTAAGAAACTTTCTTCTTAATTCCCTTGCAGATTCCCTGACTGCTGTTCTTCTCTCAATGTCGTAATACTGTTCATCCATATTGTTCTATCTCCTTGTCGTATGCTTTTCGTATATCCCTCTCCGTTTTTCGTATAAATTTCCAGAATATACGAATTGTTATTTCTTTCTCTAAGCTTTGTAACAAATATCTTACTTTGCACGCAAAAAGGGCCACTTTCCTGAAATATTTTTTCAAGAAAGTGACCCTTTTAGGTCTAATTCTTATTGCTGGGTATTATCTGAACAACTTATCATCACTTGTTATTCCTTGTGAATGTGAAAGAAATTGTTGTCAATTTGTTGTCAAAATCATTCTATCAAGCCCGCAAACCCGCATAAATACTGGGTTTATTTGTCCAAACTTTTCATTGTCGGGAACAGCAATACATCTCTGATCGCTGGACTATTTGTCATAATCATAACCATACGGTCAATTCCGTATCCAATACCGCCTGTTGGAGGCATACCAATGCTAAGCGCATTTAAGAAGTCCTCGTCGGTGTGGTTTGCTTCGTCATTTCCGGCTGCAAATAACTCTTCCTGAGCCTCGAAACGGGCACGCTGGTCGATTGGATCGTTAAGCTCGGAATAAGCATTACACATTTCCCAGCCATTCATGAACATCTCAAAACGTTCTACATATTCTGGATTGTCCGGTTTCTTCTTTGTAAGTGGAGAAATCTCAATTGGATGATCCATTACGAAGGTTGGCTGGATTAAATGCTCTTCTACATATTCTTCGAAGAAAAGGTTTAAGATGTCGCCCTTCTTGTGGTGTTCCTCAAATTCAATGTGATGTTCTTTTGCAAGAGCCTTTGCTTCTTCCGTTGTTTTAATCTCATTGAAGTCTACATCCGCATATTTCTTAACGGCATCCACCATGGTAATTCTTTCAAATGGTTTAGAAAGATCAATTACATGCTCTCCGTATGGAAGCTGAAGTCCACCAGTGACTTCCTGTGCCACATAGCGGAACAGATTCTCTGTCAGATCCATCATTCCATAGTAGTCGGTATATGCCTGATATAATTCCATAAGGGTAAATTCTGGGTTGTGTCTTGTATCCAGACCTTCGTTACGGAATACACGTCCGATTTCGTATACACGCTCCATTCCGCCAACGATCAATCTCTTTAAGTATAATTCAAGAGAGATACGAAGCTTTAAGTCTTCATTCAGAGCATTAAAATGGGTCTCGAAAGGTCTTGCTGCAGCTCCTCCTGCGTTGGAAACCAGCATCGGAGTTTCCACCTCCATAAATCCTTCTCCATCCAAATAATTACGAATGCTCTTTAATACTTTAGAACGCTTAATAAAAGTATCTTTTACTTCTGCGTTCATGATCAAATCTACATATCTCTGACGATATCTGGTATCAGTATCGGTAAGTCCATGGAACTTCTCTGGAAGAATCTGTAAACTCTTGGATAATAAAGTTACTTCTTCTGCATGGATAGAAGTCTCGCCAGTCTTGGTTTTGAAAACTTTTCCCTTAATTCCTAAAATATCACCTACGTCATATTTTTTGAAATCTTTGTAAGAATCTTCTCCAATGCTGTCTCTTGCAACATAAGCCTGGATATTGCCTTTCAAATCCTGAATATTACAGAAAGATGCTTTACCCATAACACGTTTGAACATCATACGTCCGGCGATGGTAACGTCTTTGTCTTCCATTTCCTCAAAATTGTCTTTGATGTCGGTGCTGTGATTTGTCACATCATATTTTGTAATGACGAATGGATCCTTGCCATTGTCCTGTAAATCCTGTAATTTTTCACGACGAACCTTAAGAAGCTGATTTAAATCCTGCTGCTGTCCGCCATTTGCATTATTCTGCTGGCTCATACTTTCCTCCATTAATGAAAAATCTGTATCTTATTCTACACTGGCTCTTTGGATCTCAAGTACTTTGTACTCTAATTCTCCTGCCTGAGTTTCTACTTTCACGCTGTCTCCTACTTTCTTTCCAAGAAGCGCTTTTCCAACTGGTGATTCATTGGAAATCTTTCCTTTTAAGCTATTTGCTTCCGTAGATCCTACGATCTTGTACTCTAATTCTTCGTCAAATTCGCAGTCTAAAATGCGGACTTTACATCCGATGCTGATCTTCTCTAAATCAACTTCATCTTCATCAACTACTTCTGCATTTTTTAAGATCTTCTCGATTTCTTCGATACGAGCTTCAATATCTCTCTGCTCGTCTTTTGCAGCATCATATTCTGCGTTCTCAGATAAGTCTCCCTGTTCACGGGCTTCTTTGATCTTCTGAGCAACCTCTTTACGTTTTACAACTTTTAAATCCTGAAGTTCATCTTCTAACTTTTTCAGACCTTCATAAGTTAAAATATTCTTCTTATCCATGTCCCTTACCCTTCTCTGAATATAATTTGCCTAATATAACTAAGGTATTATAGCGGATTGCACTCGACTTGTCAATGTTTTCCACCATTTTCCTGAGTCCACTCCTCTAAGAGTTTTTCCAGATCTTCAATATTTTCTACTGCATTAATCAGCACCCGAAGCTTTGAGGAATTCGGGTAACCGGCGGTATACCAGGCAGCGTGTTTTCGAATTTCCCGGATTCCAATGTACTCTCCTTTAAATTCCAACATCATCTGGGCATGACGCAGAATCATGCGGCTTACTTCCTCCATATCTGGTTTCGCCAGATATTCTCCTGTCTCGAAATATTGCAGGATCTGCTTGAAAATCCAAGGATTTCCCTGAGCGCCGCGGCCGATCATAAAACCATCGCAGCCAGTCTGTTCTCCCATGGCAATCACATCTTCTGGGGAAAGCAGATCACCATTTCCAATGACAGGAATAGAAACCGCCTCCTTTACCTGGCGGATAATATCCCAGTCTGCTTTTCCAGAATAGAATTGCTCTCTGGTTCTTCCATGGACGGCAATGGCACTAGCACCGGATGCTTCCGCAATTTTTGCCATTTCTACCGCATTTATGTGGTCATCATCAAATCCTTTGCGGATCTTTACGGTAACTGGCTTTTTTACCGCTTTTACCGTTTTTGTGATGATTTCTTCTGCCAGCTTTGGATTCTTCATAAGCGCGGACCCTTCTCCGTTTCCTACGATCTTAGGCACAGGACAGCCCATATTAAAATCCAAAATGTCAAATGGCCGTTCCTCTATGCTGTGGGCGATCTGGGATATGATATCCGGATCAGAGCCGAAGAGCTGTAAAGAAACCGGGTTTTCACGAGAGTCTATGCTTAAAAGTTCCTCTGTATTCTTGTTTTTATAAAGAATTGCTTTGGCACTTACCATTTCCATGCATAAGAGTCCTGCTCCCTGTTCCTTGCAAAGCAAGCGAAATGGCAGGTCTGTTACTCCTGCCATTGGTGCTAATATTAAATTATTTGATAAATTTACGCTTCCGATGGAAAGCGGTTTCACTATATTCTTTCCCATAAATGATTACTTTATTTTTCGATTTTGCTTTTTATATACAAGATTAATTCCTTTTAAAGTCAAAGTAGGGTCATACGCATCAATCATGTCGGTCTCATTGGAAATGATTCTTCCCAGTCCACCTGTCACAACCACTTTCATATTCTCCAGACCCATTTCTTCTTTTACTTTCTTGATAATATATTCCAACTGACCAATCTGACCATACACCAATCCTGACTGCATACTGGTAATGGTATCTTTTCCAAGGATCACCTCTGGTTTTTTGATTTCGATCTCTGGAAGCTTTGCAGCGTCTTCCCAGAGAGCCTTAGCTGAAATACGAATTCCAGGAGCCGTAATTCCGCCTAAAAATGCACCAGTTTCATCTACCAGATCATATGTAGTTGCTGTTCCATAATCGATAACTAGCACCGGACCACCATAAAGTTCGTAAGCAGCCACCGCATCTACGATTCGATCTGCACCGATCTGTTGTGGATTAGGGGTAACGATTCGAATTCCTGTGCGGATTCCAGCTTCCACAATAATCGGTGTAATGTGAAAATATTTAATCAGTGCACCTTCTAAAGAATGCATGACATTCGGCACTACGGAACACAAAATAGCATCTTTGATATCAGAAACATTTATGTTATTTGTTTCTAACAATGTTTTCAGATTCATAGCATACTCATCTGATGTTCTTGGCATTTTTGTGGTAATGCGAAAACTTGCTACGATTTCATCCTGTTCAAATACACCACAGGTTATATTGGTATTTCCTACGTCGATTGCTAATATCATACTTATTCCTCCTCGAAGCCTTCTCCTAAGAAAACGATCCGATAATAGGTCTCTAAAGACTCTAACAGTTCCTGCTTAACGCTCTGATACTGCTTGATCTTTAACACACTGCCGATCTCATCATAGAAAAAGTCCCCTTCCTCGTAGTTTGTTTCAAACTGAAGATTTCCATCCTCATCAAAAGTCAGCTCCAAAATGCCTCCTACATCTTCTGTATAAAGAACACACATGATCTGCAATTCTTCCTTAACAGATGTTGGGAGTCCATCAAAAGACGGATTCAAATAATATTTTCGATTATATGCGTTGGACGCACATAAAACTACTTTCTCTCTAGACATATCCATATATTCCTCTTACTGATACTTCTCCACCGGATACCATTCTTCTTCCCTTCGTAGTATCCACGATAAGTTCGCCTTTTTCCGTGATTCCTAAGGCCTTCCCTTCAAAAGGCTCCTTGGGGTCTAAAACCCGCACTTCTTTGTCTTTATTTGCCAAGAGTCCATTATACTCATTCTTTACCAGGCTTAGATCCTCAGTTCTTTGAAAAAAATCATAATATCTTTCAAAATTTTCCAGAATGGCAGCTATAATTTTTTCTCTGGAGAAATACGCTCCTGTCTCCGTATATAAAGACCCTGCCACCTGACTTATTTCCTCTGGGAACTGCCGATTGCTCACATTTATTCCGATTCCTACCACAATGTGATGGATTTTTGCGGAAACCAGGCTCATTTCTGTAAGGATTCCGCAGATTTTCTTTCCATTCATCACAATATCATTGGGCCATTTGATCAATACCTCCTGACCTGTTACCTGGGAAATCCCCGCAGAAACAGCCAATGCACAGATTAAAGTCAACATAGAAGCCTTTTCCGGGAGAATTTCTGGTCTTAAAATCAGGCTCATAAAAATCCCGGTCCCCTCCTCTGAGGTCCAACTTCTGCCTCGTCTGCCTCGTCCGGCGGTCTGATGTTCTGCAACAACCATAGTTCCTGACGGATATCCTGCTTCTGCCAGTTCTTTGGCTTTTATGTTAGTGGAGTCCAAAGACTTAAAACAAAGAATCTCTTTCCCCGCCCATTTTGTACGAAATAAACGGGCTATTTTCGATTGATCCATACCTTGCTTTACTCAGAAAGAGTAGCTTTCATGATAGCTTTGATGGAATGCATACGGTTCTCTGCTTCATCAAATACGACAGAACGCTCACTTTCAAATACCTCATCCGTTACTTCCAATTCGGATAAGCCGAATTTCTCATAGACTTGTTTACCTATGGTAGTATTTAAATCATGGAATGCTGGGAGGCAGTGCATAAAAATTGCACTATCTTTCGCGTTCTTAAAGGCATCTGCATTTACCTGATATGGCTTTAAATCCTCAATTCTCTCTGCCCATACTTCTTCCGGTTCTCCCATAGATACCCAAACATCAGTGTAGATTACGTCTGCATCCTTGGTTCCTTCTGCAACATCTTCTGTTAAAGTAATGGTCGCCCCTGTCTCTTCTGCTACTTTCTTGCAGTAATCCACCAATTCCTGATTTGGAAAGTATTTCTTATTGGTACAAGCTACGAAATCCATTCCCAATTTTGCGCAGGTTACCATCAGGGAATTGCCCATGTTGTAACGAGCATCACCCATATATACAAATTTTACTCCTTTTAAACGGCCTAAATGTTCTTGGATCGTAAGCATATCTGCAATCATCTGGGTTGGATGGAATTCATTTGTCAGACCATTCCATACCGGAACTCCTGCATATTTTGCCAACTCTTCTACGATTTCCTGTCCATATCCACGGTATTCAATTCCATCGAACATTCTGCCTAAAACTCTTGCGGTATCTGCGATACTTTCTTTCTTTCCAATCTGAGACCCGCTTGGATCAAGATATGTAACGTGCATACCCAGGTCATGAGCTGCCACTTCAAATGAACATCTGGTTCTTGTACTAGTCTTTTCAAAAATGAGTGCTATATTCTTTCCGATTAAGCAGTCATGCATAATTCCCTGCTTCTTTTGTTTTTTCAGTTCTGCCGCAAGATCAACTAAATACATAATCTCTTCCGGTGTATAATCCATTAATTTTAAGAAATTCCGTCCTTTTAATGTCATTTCCTGTTCCTCCCTATTCAAGGAATTTTCGTTTAATATTGTCTCATTGTACTCCAATTCTCCTAAGAATACAAGAAATTCGAAAAAAAAGAGGTCCTTTATCAGCTTTTTGCTAATAAAAGACCTCCCTATATTTCTTTTAGTAAAATACCAGTGCTCCAATTACTACTCCTGCGTGACCGGAAGAAGCAAGTTTAAAGTATTTTGCACCACTAGTATTATCCGCACCACTTAATGCTTCCTGTGCTGCCTTCATACTAGTTGAACTTACCCCTTTTTGCAGTCTCTTTTCTAACTTTCCAGAGGAAGCCGGTCCGAACTGACCTCTCTGATAAATTACGTTATACATGCTATTTGGATGACTGCCGCTCTTAATACGATTTACTACTACCGCACCAACTCCTAACTGGCACTCATATGACTGACCACCTGCTTCACACTGAATCAGTGCTGCCAGTAATGTTACTTCATCTACAGATGCTGCCAGAGAAGAACCCTGTGTCTTGCCAGAACTGTTCTTCTGGTTTTTCTTTGCTTCTGCTGCTTTTTTCTCAGCTTCTGCCTTTTCCTGAGCTTCTCTTTCTTCCTGTAAAGTTACACCAGTTCCTGTTTTAATGGAAACTTCTACGTAATCTGCACTTACATAGCAGGTTACGTTCTTTACAGTTACTGCAACCCATCCGTCAGACACTTCAGCTTTTGTATCTACTGTAAGGGATTCTCCCTTTCCAATCGTCTTTACGATTCCTGCATCGGTGCTTTGTTCTTTACGAACACGAAGACCGTTAGTTGTAGATTTCGCTACTGTTTCGCAATTTTCTTTTGCATATGCATACGCCTCAGATCCTGTTAAACAGTACGCACTATTTACATATCCTTCTACGTTACCAGAAGTGATCTTGATCCATTCAGACCCAGATTCTACGATAACTGCCTTATCCCCTTTGTAAAGCTTTCCAACAATTGCTGCGTCTTCAGAAGCTTCCGCACGAACATTTAAGTTCTTTTTTACATTAGGCATAAGGTAATTCTGCCATTCCTGTTCTTCTGCTGTTAAAACAACCTCTTCTGCAACTGGAACATCTGCTGTTACTTCATCAGTTGAAATCACTGCATCGTCTGCGATAACTTCCTCTGTCTCATCCATTGCTGCTGCAACCATATCCAGCTCTTCTTTTTCTACAAATACGAGATTGTCGAGCTGTTCAGCTGCCTCTAATTCGTAACCATTCAGTATTGCTGCAATTCCTGCAACACCATCATTCTCTAAATCAGTATTTACACTAACGTTTTTATCCACAGTATTTGCTGCCGGAGTATTTCCGTTGCTGGTAAGTGATGTAATTGTTAATGCACATGTCATACATACTACAATTGCGCCCTCTACCATTTTCCTGTTTAGCTTCATAATAACCTCTTTCTCTAAGACTTTGCGTCTCGTGTAATCTTATGCGATAAGTATTACACTTATGTGTCTTTTTTAAACATTTTATTTCAAATGTTACAGATTTATTACGGTCGCTATTATAACAAAGGGTCTTAGGTTTGTCAAATTTTTATTACATTTTTTGGTAAAACGCATTAAAAACGCTGCATTTTAGGGGTTTTTCTGTCTAAAATGCAGCAAGGTTTGTGTAAAAAATATTACAATTATTAAATTTTATAACATCGCATTTTAATTCATTCAAACAGAATATTTTTCCTTTATTATGGAAAAATTTCCTCTAAAACCGCGTTAATAATACGACTCTGATCTTCTTCTTTTCTGTCCTTTTCCGATGTTTCTTTTCCATAACCTTCATCTGATTTCATCTCGCTGATTTTGGCAGGCTCGTCCTCTTGTAATACCGTATCCACATAGGAAATCACCTTATCGATGACTTTTTCCATCTGCTTTTTCATTTTATTTACCTTATGTATTTCCACGCAAAGTAGAAACAGCACCAGAATCATAACTAGTCCTATTCCTTCTAAGGCATATCTTTCGTATAGTTCCAGAAATTTTCCCATAATATCTTCCTTTCTATCGCTATACTAATTTATGACATTATTATATAGAAAATTCTTCTTTAAAAAAAGCCTTTCTGCCTCATTTTTTACCGCAAGTTTCCCCTTATTTCGACTCATGAATCCTTTAATCTGCCCGGTTTCCCTTATTTGTTCTTTGAAAAATTTTTTGAGTCAATTTATTTTATGGTTTCTTTCTTGACTTTTTGTCTTTTGCGTATAATTATTATAGAAGAAACTCATTCCAAGAAAGGAAATATGCTATGAAAAAAATTGTTATGACGGGTGGCGGAACAGCTGGCCACGTTACTCCAAATATTGCTTTGATTCCTTCTTTGAAAGAAGCCGGATACAATATTTCTTACATTGGCTCTTATAACGGTATGGAAAAAGGACTGATTGAAGCCGTTGGCATCCCATACTACGGAATTTCTTCTGGAAAACTCCGCCGCTACTTTGATATTAAGAACTTTTCCGATCCCTTTAAAGTATTAAAAGGATATGGTCAGGCTCTTTCTCTTATGCGGAAATTAAAACCAGATGTGGTCTTTTCCAAAGGAGGCTTTGTGTCTGTTCCTGTTGTTTTAGCTGCTAAGACCTGCCGGATTCCGGCCATTATTCATGAATCTGATATAACCCCTGGACTTGCTAACCGAATCGCCATTCGCGGTGCCAGTAAAGTATGCTGTAATTTTCCAGAAACTATGAAATACCTTCCAGAGGATAAACGCGTTCTTACCGGTTCTCCTATTCGTCAGGAGCTTTTCCATGGAAATGCCGAAAACGCCCAGAAATTATGCAACTTCCCTGACACTTCCAGACCTGTTCTTCTGATTATCGGTGGAAGTCTCGGTTCCAAGATCGTCAATGAAGCTGTCCGGAAGATTCTTCCTGAACTTCTGGAAAATTTCTATGTGATTCATTTATGCGGAAAAGGAAATTTGGATGAGTCATTAAAAGGTGTGATTGGATATGCTCAGTTCGAGTATGCCAGCAGTGAGCTGACAGACATGTTTGCTCTTTGCGACATAGCAATCTCTCGAGCCGGTGCTAACTCAATCTGTGAGCTGTTAGCCCTTCATAAACCAAACATTCTAATTCCACTTTCTGCCGCTGCCAGCAGAGGCGATCAGATCTTAAATGCGAAATCCTTTGAAAAACAGGGATTTTCCTATGTTCTTGAAGAAGAGAACCTGACCAGCGAAACCCTTCTTGCTGCGGTAAAACAGGTATATGCTTCCCGTGAAAAATACATTCAGGCAATGTCTTCCAGCGGTCAAATGGATTCTGTTGGAACCATACTTAAACTTATTAAAGGGCAGAGTAAATAAAAAGATCCCGCATCTTTTTAATGAAGATGCGGGGTTTTTCTATAGGTTATTAGTCTATTTTCATTTCCTTACAAATATCTTTAATTTCTTCCTCCGAAATATCTGGTTTTGCAAATTTTAACATTTCACTGCTTTCCTCTTTATATCTTGGAATCAAATGCATATGAAAATGGAATATGGTCTGTCCCGCCACCTCTCCATTGTTTTGAAGAAGATTGTATCCATCACAATTTAATACTTCTTTCTCATGTTTAATTACTTTCTGCGCAAGCTTTGCAGCTTTCCCCAAAATATCAGGGTCAATTTCATATAAGTTGTCAAAATGTTCTTTTGGAAGAATCAGTGCATGTCCCTTTGAAGCAGGGGCTGCATCCATAATTACATTAAAGTCCTCATCTTCATAGATACTGTTAGTTGGAATTATCCCATTTGCTAATTTACAAAAAAGGCAATCATCTTTCTTCATTGTTATATCTCCTTTACTCGTTATTTGTCGAATTATGTAGACTTCTTTTTATTGCACATTCTCAGACAGAATGTTACACTAATTATTACAAGATGACAAATGTCGCAGGGTGGATTCCTCACAAATGTCAAATTTAATAAAAAGGTGAAAAATATGTTCCAAGAAGAAGAATATCAAAAAATCATTCATGAGATTAAAAACAGCGTCTGTGTCATAGGCAGCTCCCTTCAGTTAATACAAAAGCAGCATCCTGAAATTGCATCTTTCCATCATTGGAATGATGTTATGTTCGACATTTCTCATTTAAACTGTCTTTTTTCTGAAATTTCAACAGCAAGGCTATGTGAGAATCTTCATACTGAGCAAGTACATACTGCTGACTTTTTAAATGATGTAATTCAACGCACCTCTTCTCTATTTTCTCAAAACATCGTCTGCTCTCTTACCCTTGCAAACGATCTTCCAGACATCAATATTGACTCTTTTTGTATGAATCATGCTTTACTTAATCTCATTAAAAATGCAGTTGAGTCCATTCAATCTTGTGGTACAGTTCAAATTAGTGCCTCTCAGAAAAATAGTAATCTGATTATCTCGGTAGCGGATAATGGATGTGGTATTGCTCAAGAAAATATTAGCCGTCTTTTTACCCCGCTATACAGCTCAAAAGAAAACGGATCTGGTCTTGGCCTTTCTATTACTAAACAGATTATTACTGCGCATCAGGGAATCATTACCTGTGATTCCACTCCCAAAAAAGGTACCACTTTTACGATTACGCTACCTGCCCTGGTGTAACCGGGCAGAATAGCCTTCTGAAAGCAGATTAAAATCCAGTTATTTTATACAAATACAAATATCTGGTCTAACATTCTTAAAGTTTTGAAATTACCTTTTGCAGTCATCTCTCCTGTCATAAAAGCTCTCTGGAAAGTCATTCTTCCATCAATAATGCCCTGCAGAACATTAGCGGACATTTTTGTTACTACATCAATGTCTGCTTCTTCTCCATAATGCATTAACAGGTCATCATTCTTTATCTGAATAAACAATGGTTTCTTACACCCATCAATCATAAAAGAATACGTAGCACTAAAATTCTCCTGTGGCACAAAATGTGCTTTCAAATCAGTAATGTAAGGAGAGTCTTCTTCTTTCTGTGCTTTTCCTAACATATCTTTAAACATAGATGCCAGTTCTTCAATGTCTTCTTTCTGCTTCTTTACATAAGAATCATCCGAAACATATTTGGATAACTGCTCACTCTCCTGTGGTGTCAGGTTCATCTGCTGCGTCCGTAATACACTCTGTTTTACTGCCTGATTACTGGTTGGAAGATTTCTTACTTTCTGTGAAATAGTTCTATACAGATTCTCTGCCTTCTTCTCAATAATCAGATTATAATCCTTATTCAACTCAAAAGACACCAAATCATCTACATATCCACAGAGTCCTGCACATGGAAGTCCTCCAAGGATTTCCCAGGCATTCATTAATGTCAGCTCCCCTTCCCTTTCTCCATAAGTAGTAGAGATTACGATTGGCTGCATATATGTATTACTGATTTTCTCTTTATCTCCATATAACCAGCAGGCATCTAAAAACTGCTGCATGTAGCCACCAATTCCCAGCCATTCAACCGTAGTAGCCAGAATAATTCCGTCCGCTTCCTTAAAAGTCTGAGGTAACGTCGCAATTTCATTCTTGTGCTCATAGAGATTATATCGCTCAATAGACACTCTCAGCTCTCTTAAGACTTCCTCCATTTTGTTTAATACGTATAAGGTAGGATCATCCAGTAACCCACGACCTCCATAATATATATTGATTTTCATATATTCTCTCCTATTTAAAGTCTATTTTTAGTATATTGATTTTTTCGCATAAAATCAACATATTTCCTTTTTTCTCTTATAGAAAAGAATACCTACGAAAAAGCCTCCGAATAGTCCTCCAATATGTCCCCAGTTATCTACTCCTCCAGTGCTGATTCCATAATACAGGCAAAGCAAAATCATGACCACAAGACCTTTTCCCGTCAAAGTCTCATAATGTCCTTTATTGCAGATTACCACCCAAAGCAGTGCCCCCACAATTCCGAATATAGCTCCACTGGCACCTGCCGCAACTGCATAGTCCCCGCTGTAAATCATCTGGATATAGGACAAAGTACTTCCACCTACTCCTGACAAAATGTAGAGAATGAAATACTTAACAGGTCCTAAAGCTCTTTCCAGGATTTGACCTGCCGTTCCCAAAAGCACCATATTATTCAATAGATGCCTGAATCCAAAATGCATAAATGTGGAAGTAAGCAACCGCCAATACTCTCCATTGTTTTGAATTTTATCAGGATAAACAGCTCCCATTTCCATCATATATTCTGCCTCTAAGGAATTCCCCCTCAATTCTAGCAAAATAAATACGATAATATTTGTGATAATCAGTCCAATTGTAATATAAGGTTTCTTCTTTTCCATGAAAATCATTATAAATTCTTTTTACTTTATTTTCAACTACACAAACCTGTATTTTACATCTGCGAAGCGAACAATATCGTTGCTTTTTAATTTTCTGCGCTCTTTATATGCCAATGGCTCATTGTTGATATAAGTTCCATTTGTAGAATTATAATCTTCCAGATAGTATTCCTGTTCCTCAAACCAAATTCCTGCATGTAAGCTGCTTATAGTGTCTTTTTCTATGCACACGGTAGCCTCTTTGGACTTTCCAATCTGTTGATTGGAACCATTCAGTGAAATATTACTGAAATTCTCCATTCCTTCATATAATAAAAGACCTCTTGGATGTTCTCTGTAATCAGACAAACAAATCGTAGGGTGAATTGTTTCCTGAATGTTCTCCTCGTACTTCTCTGACAGGTCCTCTGGCATTACTACAATATTTCTCTTTTCTCGGTGTTCCCCCTGAACTTGCTCCAATTTAGAGAATTTTTCCTTTAAAATCTCTTTATAAATAGAAGAAAAACGATTTTTTATAGTCTCCTTCCAATCTCGAAGCTGCTGAATTAGTTCCTCAAATTTCTGTTGTGCTATAGACGTATGATCTTCTGACTGAACTTCCTCCCACATTGGTTTTTCCCGTAGACTTTTCTGTCGTACCACTTTTCGTTGTAAAATTTCTGGTTCACCCGTTTCTGATTTGCCACAAAATCCCTCATTCTCTTCATGATGTTCCTCCTTTTTCATGACAATCAAACTGTCTCTGATTGCCTCTATTGTATATGCCTCATCCAAGGTCTTCTCATAAATTCCATATGCTTTTCTTACTGCCTCCACATCCTTATGATCAATTTTTGTTAAAAGATATTCTAGCAACAACTGCAAAGCCTTTTCCAAAGGTTGCGACTCCCCTGGATATGCCATAAATACAATCTGCTGGGTTTGGTTAGAAATAAATATATATTCACTGTCTAACACTAAACAATTTGGAGACATATAATATTGTTTCATGATTTCAATTTCCCGGCAGATGCTGATAATAATTTTTTCCAGAAACTCCCCTTCTATGAATTTAATCCGACAGTAATGATCTAAAGACTGTTGTCCGGAGATATCATACCAATACCATGCCTCCTGATTTATAAAGACCTTCTCCATTGACAATAGTCCAGGCAAATTTTTTTTTAATAGTATTTTTTCATCTAATTTCCCCTCTATTGCCATTGGAACTTTCATATAACTGCCTGTTACATTTCTTTCATATAGAACCTCACGAGTCATTTCCTATAACCTCCTCTATTACCTGATATTTGTAAAACTCTTCAACTGCCCAATATTCTTTTATTTCAGTTTGTACTGCTTCCTGATAAAAATCTATGCCCAGCTCAATCGCTCCCGATAACATAAACAGAAAAAAGGGCATGAGAAAGGCTGCTTCCAACGTAAGACTTCCTCTTTGACTCACTGTAACCACCTCGCACATAAATAACCTGCCGCCAGAAAGGGGATAAAAGGAATACTGTATTTTCGGTTCTTGTGAAATATCACAAATAACACCCCTGCCGCCACCGCTGCCAGCAACATTCCAAAAATGCATGTACAAAATAACAGTTCATATCCCATTAATGCTCCCATTCCAAGCAGCATCCAACCATCACCCATTCCAATTGCTCCTTTTGATACGATTGAAAGTACAATACAGCCTACCCCTGGAAGAAATCCATACCACATCCAGGGTTCTTCAATACGTCCCTGTAGGATTTGAATCAAAAGACCTATCACCATCATAAGGATTACTGGTATAAATGATATTTTCTTTTTCCACAAATCCAACACTCCGTTCCAGAGCAATCCTATCCAAAGAGTAATATTCAAAATCCAAGTCATAATATGCTCATATTGCAATAGTTAATTCTCCTTTTAACTTATTATTACCTCATTTTATAAGTCATTTTTGCCACATTTTTTGCAAATTCGTCTATCGAAAACTTCTGATCTTGGAACTTTTTCTACAGTTCGCTTTAAAGAAGAGCAGTCTAGACATGTATGATAGGCTGTTCCATAGTATGTTACGTAGACAAATTCAGCAGTTTTCTTTTTGTCCGCGCATTGCTTACACAAGTTGTATTTTTGTCCAGACAAGTTCCTTAACACTTCAATTTCTTCTATTTCTGTCCTATAAATAGATAGATCTAGATAACTACATTGATCAGTAAGGTGATAAACCTCTCCCTCTGGAGTAATATAGACATATTCTTCTTCTGCTTCTGAAATCTTTCTGCCATTCCATTGATGCTGCTTACACTGTGCAGTCATGGAAATGCCCTCCCATAAAAACAGACGAATCGGAAATTCTACCGTGTAGCTTGCTTTCAAATGGATATAATCTGTTTCTGTGTCCGCACAAGCAAGAATAATCCCAGTATTTTTACCTTTTACAAATTTTTTTATGTATTCATTTTCTTTGATTTCCTTCTGAAAATTATATTGAGCCAACACAAATTCACCCAATCCGATCTCTTCCGAAGTACTTTGCACTGCAACTTTTCTTCCTGTCTCATACAAAGCCAATTGAATATCCCTCTCCACCTGAATCACCCGGAAAAGAAATAGGATCATAA
The DNA here is from genome assembly GCA_045124075.1 of Agathobacter sp. Lineage (GTDB taxonomy): Bacteria > Bacillota > Clostridia > Lachnospirales > Lachnospiraceae > Roseburia. The sequence goes on along the minus strand of JBGVLD010000080.1, from coordinate 36,547 downwards.
CCAAAAACACTGCTGCTAGAGGGAAAATTACTACTGCTTCAAGAGTGTATGAGGCCTCTCTACAGGTGCATAAGGGTGCCTCATTGGTAATGGATATTTTAGGGTTTTGACGCATGCCTATGGGGAGAGATTTAAGACTACTGATTTGTCGTTTTGACCGATTACAACGAGACACCCTTATACACCTGCCTTTAAATAAGAATATTTGTAGCCTGACTGAAAGGAGAATGGCTGCAGTGACACATTGCCAATTGTGACATTAGAAAGGAACATACTTTTCATTTCATAACCAGCTTCCACTTCTAGGCCAATTACTGCCTGATCCATCCTAAAAGCTGCATATCCTTCCATCTGTCGAATGGTATTTTCCTGCAGATCCATTGCTCTATAAGCTGTAGCTTCAGTTTTCTGTAAAAACAGCAGATTCTGGAGATACTGACTGTAAGTCAAACCAGAAAAACATTTTTTTGCCTTTGCATAGCCTCCTGCACTGCTGGAAAGTCCCCAAATATCAGAAGTCCACTGATCAGAAGATTTAATCAGAGGGATTTTTTCTCCCTGTAAAAGAGCTCGAATATCTAAAATACTTTCTACAAATGCCCAGGCTGCCAGAATTCCCACTTTAACCACTTCAATCACTGCAGGATTTCCCGTAAACCCTCCTATTGCAGTAGCAATTGTGAGCGCTTCACTTTGCCGCGTAGGATCTGCTGCCAGTGTCACAAGATTTGCTGCCTCCCTTACTGCCAGAAGCCGATAGACAACTGCTTTCAAATTCTCTATATCACTTTCTTTCCCACATAAGAGATACTCCATTTCATAGGAAAGACCTTTTTTATTCTGATCTTCCAGGAAATCAGAAAACACCATCTTATAATACTGTTGCACAAGAACTGGATCATACCAATTGCTCTGAAAATCCTGAGAATTTATTCCCTGGATCAACTCCCTATGAGAGACGGTACTGTTTAAATCCATTTTTTTCCCGGAAAGCTGGTCTGTATCTTCCAAGACCAAAGACAAAATTCCTTCTGATTGAAAATCTTTCACTACTTCTAAAGGATTCTCTTTTACTTTTTTCTTCTGACTGGTTCCTTCACCAAAGTTTGCACCGCTTCCACCACTACTTTCTGTTTTTACTTTTTCCTTCTCTTCTTCAATTGAATCTAGTGCCTTCTCTACAGAATCCATTCCACTTATATCAGTTTCATTAATACTGCTTTCTGCTCCATTACTGCCCTTTAAATCTCCGTCTAACAATTCTTCAAATTCACGATCTGGCTGTTCCAAAAATGAAGTCCAGAAATTGTGCTTCATATAAGAAGAAATTGCAGCCAGAAATGCTTTTCCATCATCATCCGTCATAAGCGTATAAGAAGGAAAAACCATGCGGGTCTGCTCCATACGTAAAAAATGATTCTTCCAAAATAAAGTGCCTTCCGGATTTGTATTTGTCTGGGTAAGCTTAGCTGCTTCTATCTCTAAATCAGTAAATACAAGATCCCCTTCCTGCGCCGGCACATACCGGGCAAGAAGATGGTAATTTTCCCACAAAGGAATCTCATATTGAGAAAAAAGGGATTCTACAACAGCCTCTGTGTTCTGCTGTGCCAACATTTCTCCACTTCTGACCCTGGCGCCTTCTAACAGTACAAATAGTACAGAAGCCACCAACATAAGAGAAAGTGCGGCAAAAATGGTAATACTCCCTTTTTTCATTCTTTATACACTACCCGCCTTAGTTGTAATATTCTTAAAGATACTATTTACCAGGCTGGTCAGCTGTTTCTTAAAAATCAATACCAGACCAATTAATACCACCAAAATAAGTATCATTTCTACTACTCCAATTGCGTCCTCTTCCATAATAAAGTTTTTAAATCCAAACATAATTTTTCCTCCCGTATCTTAAAAACTCATAAATGCCGGCACAGCAACGATTGCCATTACAATTCCCAGCATAATTATCATAGGAATTAGCAGCTTCGTTCCTGCCTCTTCTCCAATTTTTCTAGCGATTTGTTTTCTTTCTTGGAAAGAATCTTCCGCCTCCTGCTCTAACTGTTCATAAATTCCCTGCACCCCCTTCTCCATATTTTGAATTAAAAGCTGGCTTAGTCTGTGATAACACCGAATTCCTGTTCTTCTTCCAAATTTTTCAATGGCAATACGCTCACTTTCTCCATCTTCTATCTCTCTCCAGGTTCGTAATATTTCTTCATATGCTGGATTTCTTTTAATCTGCTTTTTCTCCCTCTTTATTAGATACTGAGCGGAAATTCTATTCCAGGTCTGAGAGACAGACATGCCAGATCCTAGTAAAAGCAGCATTTTGCTAACGACTTCTGGATATTCTAATTCCATTTGTCTCTTTCTCATTTCTTCTGCTTTTTGTTTTTTTTCTCTCTTTGACAGATTTAAAAGAACACCTATCACTATTCCAAAAAGAAGCACCTTAAGAGCATAATGAGGTTTCTCTTTTTTCCAGGATAACTGGACTCCATCAATTTCCTGTGGTAATTCAATGGTATCATTCCCTTCTTCTGCCATCTGGGTTTCAAGATTATCCACAATTTTGGATAGAATTTTTTCTTGCGGAGTTTTCGCGACTGGGTAAACTACAAATCCAAAGGAATAAATCTCTTTATAGGCACCACAAGCCAATTCTATGTGAGCATTTACAAGTGTTCCCTCCTCAACCAGAGCTTCCTCAAGCAGATTTCCTTCCAGATCTATGACCTCATAATTGTCAAATTCCCACTCTGCCGTGACTATTCCATCTTGATAGGATGCTTTCAATACAACAGGATTGGTAACATGTTCCGTAGAACGGTTTTCACCACAAAAAGTTTTCTCTATTTCCTCCTTTGCTTTGGAAAAATATTCTTCTGCCTGCTCCTTTGTTACCTTCTGCTCCTCCACATTTAAGGAATAATTGTAATCTTCCAATATTTTTCCAGCATTCAAAGTTAATTCTATTTCTTCATCTCCCTGTCCCGGTTCCTGCCTTTGAATTTCTGTAAAACTTTCCTGACTAATTTCCAGAATATCCACTATTGCTGCCACTATAAATACTGCCAGAAAGAGGATGATCATACCCTTTTTCTTCATGACTACACCTCAATCTTTAGAATTTTTTCTGCCAATAGTAAAGCCACTCCATAGATTCCAAGACAAATGCTCATAAAACAGATTCCCATCGGATTTTTATAAATTACAGATAGAAAATCTCCTGACGAAATTTTTAAGTAAACAAGTATTCCTAATGGCACTACATTCATAATGTTCTGTTCCATTTTTTTAGAAGCTACCAATACTTCTATTTCCTTCCGCACTTCTATTTTTTCCTGCATATGAGCAGCTGTCCTATGTATGATTTTTACAAAATTACCTCCTCCTCGCTTTGCAAAGCGAAATATCTGTGCAAAGTTTTCGATATCTTCTATTCCAGAGCGTTTTCCTAGATCCTCTACCATCTCCTCTATAGGCACATTTAATGCAATCTGCTGATTGATCTCCTTTAACTCTCTGCAAATATAAGAATTTTCTCCATAGAGAAGTGTCATTTCTTTATAGGCTTCTTTCCAGGCATTTTCCATGGAATAACCTGCCGATAGACCTCCACTTACTGACTGTAAAGCATTTTGAAACTGTCTTTCTAACTCCCGAAACCGTTCTTCTTTTTTCTTTTCCGTGTTTCTTTTGCAAATGAAATAGTAGAAAATCGGTATGAGCATCAGCAAAAACCAATGATCATAAAATAACCATGACACTAATGCACATATTACAGCACTTAAAAAAAATATTTTTCCTTTTTCCAATAGAGTCAATTTGTATCTGCTATAATTCATATAAATCCTCCAGTCGAAAACCTGCTGACTGCAATTTCCAGGTGGACTTAAGTTTTCCCACTACCATTAAGTCACCACCAGAAGGTTCTCTATGAAACAAGGGGTTTAGCATGATTTCTCCATTATTGATTCCTTCCAGTTCCACAATGTCTAGCACTTTTCTGCTTTTATCCTTTAATCTGCCCAAATGAACAATAATATCAATTCCGGAGGCAATCTGTTGACGAATTGCCGCTATGGGCAAATCCATCCCCATAAGAACCATCATTTCTAATCGATTTATCATATCTTTACAGGAATTTGCATGGCCTGTTGATAAAGATCCATCATGACCCGTATTCATTGCCTGAAGCATATCAAAAGCTTCTGCCCCTCTGCATTCGCCTACGATAATCCGATCTGGCCTCATACGCAGAGCTGAATGAATCAACTCACGAATTCGAATGGGCTTCTGTCCTTCTGCATTCGCATTTCTGGTTTCAAGGCGCACCAGATTTGGTATACCTTTTATTTGCAGTTCTGCAGAATCTTCAATTGTAATAATTCTTTCATCTTTGGGAATATATTGAGAAAGTGCATTTAAAAATGTTGTTTTTCCAGAACTTGTTCCTCCAGAAATAAACAAACTATATCTTGCCTGTATTAGAATTTTTAAAATTTCCGCCGCCTCTTGAGAAATTGAGTCTTTTTTAATCAATTCCTCCATATAGATAGGCTCTTTCGGAAATTTTCGAATAGAAATAGCAGAACCATCAATGGATATGGGCGAAAGCACAATATTTACTCTGGAGCCATCCTCTAGACGGGTATCTACAATTGGGGAAGACTGGTTTACCACCCGGTTATGTTTTGCAACGATCTGTTGAATAACATCCTGCATTTTTTCTTCAGTAGAAAACTTTAAAGCAGATTCACAAATTCTTCCGTCTTTTTCATAAAAGATATGCTTGGGACCATTTACCATAATTTCCGTGATTTGAGGATCATCTACCAGTTCCTGTAAAATGTCCAGTTTTCTAAGAGAATGAAATATCTGCCGGTGAAGCTGCCGCTTTTCTTTAACACTTAAGTTCACATTCTTCGCTGTAAATGCGATTTCCTGCAGAATAAGTTCTTCGATTTCTTCATCTGCCAGTTCTCTGGAGAAATCCATTTTTTCCATAACTTGCATTCGTATGGTATCAAACAGATTATCCATAACATACCGCTTTCTGGCATAGGCTTCGAATCACATCTCCAAAGGAACTCCATTTCCACTGCTCTACCAATTTCTGACAGCTGGATTCCATACCAGATATACTGAGGGGAAGTTCTACATTTTCAATAATATACTGCCTCTCTCCATACCCTTTCTGTTCCATTTCCTCCAAAAATTCTCTTTTTCTCCATCGGCTCATAAGAGTCTTTCCTTCCAGGAAATAGACTTTGCTGCAAGAAGCAAACATTTGGCAGAATCCATGGAATCTACTTCCAAAATTTAGAATAACCACATCATAGGAAAGTCGGTTTAAAAGTACTTCTAACAGGCGCTGATAAATTTCTGCATCTATTTCACACAAACTCTCACAATTTCTGGCGGGATAAATATAATCCATTCTCTCAATATGGCCAATGCAACGATTAATATTGCCAAACGTTCTTTCCATTTCCCCTGTCATAACTGCCAATTCCTCCAGTCCCATATCCCAGCTATCCCCACAGTATTCCCTAATTCCACTATTATCCTGAAGATCCAGAAGGAGCACCTTCTCTTTTTCAGCCAGCATACTTCCCAAGGTTATAGCAAAAGGCAACTGACCGCCACTCTCCGATAAGGAATAAATTCCAATCAGCCTGGCTGGATTTTTTCCTACCACAACGCTGGAAGAAATATTCACTTCTACTGGGTGAATGGTTCGGATGTATTCCACAATTTCATTTATATTTTTATACTTATCCACAATTACCACCTCTGATAATTCAGCATTTTCCTGCAAATCTCCTTGCAAAACTCCCAAACAATCCTCTTCTTCCTGCAAATACAGAATTTTCTGTTTCCAGAAACAATCCTTCTTTGATAATTTCTGTAAAAAATCTAAAATTTCACTACCTTGTCCCTCTAGGATGATACAATCAGCCATTTCCAAATCCTGATCTTTCATTTCTTCCAATTCTTCAAAAATATGAAGTTCCATATTTTTTCCATAGAACTGAACAAGGCAGCTGGTAAAACGATTCCGATACTCTCGGTCTTCCATACATACCAATAATTTTGTTTTTCTCATAATACTCCTTTCTTCCTACAGCCATCCCTTTCCAAGAACTATTAGATAGCCAATTGTGATTGGCAGTGAAAAATGAATCAGATTCTTTCCCTGCCAGGATTGCCTGTCGTAAGGTACAAAATTCCCTTCCAATAATCCTCTCAAATAACAGAAGCCCCCAAACAACTGTACTTTCGCAGTTTTACTGAATACAAGCTTTCCTGCACAGATCAGACCTCCTGCCAAGAATGCAAACAACATACACTGTACAAGCTCTGTGAAATTTACAAAACCACCAATTACGGAAAATAATTTGATATCCCCGGCGCCAATAATACCAGCCAGAAATAAAAGATATAACGTGATAACCGGAAATGATATGTTTCCCAGATAAGAAACTACAGCCTTGATTCCTCCTGCATAAATTTGAAAGATAAGTGCTGTGAGAAGTCCTGCTAAAATCAGCCGGTTACTGATCTTCATACGGACAAAATCTTCTGCTACTGCCAAAAAAAGAATTACCAACAATACCAGAACCGATGTAATCTGTACTACATCCAAATTTGCATCACCTCTTTTGTGAATCGAATTATAGCAATGCAATTTTGAAAAGTAAATAGCCTTTTTGAAAATAAAATGTTTTTGTGAATCATTTACAAATTTCAACACCCCATTTTTTTAATATAATTGCAAACCCTTGATTTAACTGGTTTTTTGACTGTCAAAAGTGAACTTTGTTAAAAGTGACAATAGAAGAAACAGGGTAATTTTTGTATAGAATTCCTTTTTTTGCTTATACTTGTATTAACAAGGAGTTTCAGGGAAAGTAGGTGGAGATTTGAAAAAATCAAAAGAGAAATTTGATACAGAAGACGGGTATTTATGCCTAATAAATGACTTGCAGAAGACCCAGTTAGAATTACGAACGGTATACACAAATCTGCAGCATGTGGTAGAACCAGATTTGATCGACTATTATATTTATCAGGCAAAAGCTGTGCAGATGCGCTACAAATTCCTGCTCAACTGCGTAAAAAAAATAGAGGATTCTCAAACCAAGAATCCTCTGTGAACATCATTTTCCAGATAATTTTCTGTTAACTCTCCTTTTCCATAGGTCATCCCTGCATATACCTGCTGGATGTTCTGCATTAAAGGTTCTGAATGATCCTGTTTAGCAGCTTCTACAAAGCTGTTATACAGAGGTCTCAGAACCTTTTCTGTTTCCTCTACCCCAGAGAGATTATTTTTATACAGGGTTTCTGAAAGCTCCATGCTGCAATAACGATATAATTGATACAGATTACCTGCTATTTTGTATTTAAAATCCAAAGAGTCCATCAACTCTCTAAGAACTCTCTGAGATTTTAAGATTCCCTGCTTAAAATCTCTGTGATTTCCTGCTTTATATGCGTCTTTTGCATCATCCAGATAAGCAAAACCTATTTCGTATGTAATCACAATCATTTCACCTTTGTTGCACTGACTAAGCCTTCTGGTGAATGCATGCATTAATTCTTTGTCCATGGACAACCTCCCTGTTACTGAAGAAGTGAAAGAATCTGCTGTGGCATATCATTTGCCTGAGATAATACGGAAACTGCTGCCTGATCTAATATATTCTGCTGAGTATATTCTGTCATTTCTGCTGCCATATCAGTATCCATAATGTTAGAATATGCAGATGTCATGTTTTCTTCTGTCTCTGCCAGACTATTTGTAGCATATTCCAAACGGTTCTGGTATGCACCGATTCCAGAACGAACAGAGGTTAATTTTGCAATGGCCTCATCTAACGTTACCATTGCACGCTCTGCTCCTCCTATCGGAGTTACATCTACGGTGTCCAGATACATACTGTCTTTAGAAAGCTCTGGAATTCTTACCTCAATACTCTGATACTGATTCGCTCCGATCTGAATGGTCATTGGTCCGATATCTGTCACTTCGATTTCCAGTGGCTTGCCGGTATCATAGTCCATATCCAAAAGGAACTCCATAGTAAATCCGTCTTTATCAGTAACTTCAATTCGATTTCCATCCGCCTCAATTGTTGCAGTATCAGAAAAACCAGAATCGGTTCTTGGGTCAGGGAAATTCACAACTGCATCTTTCCCCTCTGTATAGTATTCATAGTCTCCTGTCTCTTCGTTGTAAGTAGCCCCATCTAAATCTGCAAGTCCCATTGCCTCTGCCAGATTTTTGGAAACTTTCAGAGAAACTCCTGCATCTGAACCATAACGGGAGGAAAGTAATTTCAGTTCCCCATTCTCATTACTTAAATCTGCATTTGAATTTTCTGCATGTTCTCTAAGTGCTGCAAAAAATTCTTCCTCGCTCATTCCACCAGTAACTTCCATAATGTTACCATTAATTTCAATGGTACCTGGTGCTCCAGCAGGATAATTAATATCAACCTCTGCCTGTTTTGCAGTTTCTTCCACTTCCAGCTGATAGGTTGCTTCAATTACGGAGTTAGATACATATTCTCTAGAAATTCCTTCTGCATATACACGTACATCAGAAGACCCATCCAGAAGAGTTTTTGTATTGTACTCGGTATCTTTTGAAATTCGATCTATTTCTTCTACCAGCTGATTGATCTCCTTCTGGATACTTTCTCTTTCCTCGTATTCGTTGGTACCATTTGCTGCCTGAACAGCCAGTTCCCTCATTCTCTGCAGCATACTGGTCACTTCATTTAATGCTCCATCTGCAATCTGAAGTACCGAAATTCCATCAGAAGCATTTGTCTCTGCCTGATCAAGCGCATCAATCTGAGCTTTCATTTTATTGGAAATTGCCATACCTGCTGGGTTATCTCCAGCTTTATTAATCTTAAAACCACTGGATAAACGCTCAACAGACGCAGCAAGGCGTTTCTCTGTACGGAGAAGCTGTTTATTTGCAGTAATTGCTGACATATTCTTATTAATTCGCATTTTGTATTCCTTCCTGTTCCTGCATCCCTGCGCTTTATTTGACTTTCCCTGTCAAATTATCTAACTGATATATCGGTTTTTTTCATTTTTTCCTTAACATTTTCAAGTATAATTTGCAATTAAACGGGAATCGTATTATAATAGCCCAATATAAAGGAAAAATAAAGGAGGTTGTACCCCATGGCTAAAGTAACAAAAGAAACTATGATTGGCGAACTTCTTCAGATCGACGCTAACATTGCACCAATGCTTTTAAATATCGGTATGCACTGCCTTGGCTGCCCATCTTCCCAGATGGAGACAATCGCAGAAGCAGCTATGGTTCATGGTATTGATCCAGACGATCTGGTAAATGATATCAATGATTTTTTAGAGCATGATTTAGCTTAATTAACCCGACGTAAAAAAACAGTGTCCATCACAAAAGTGGACACTGTTTTTTATAGCGACGAAAGGATTTGAAGAGCATTTCTTTTGATTAAAACTTTTCCATGCTCTGTGAAAAATGCTTCCATTGCAGAGGTATATTTCCGCTGACTGGCATATTCTGCAATGATATTACAAATCTTATTAAATTCTTCTGGTGTATGACTGCTCTTGTGAAGAATCAGCTCATACTTCTGAGACTGTTTATCTTTATAGAGAGTATTCTCTCCTGTGTAATAATTTTCCAGCACCTTTGCAAGACTCTCAACCGACTTCATAGTTGGAAATTCATACCTGCGTATCACATCGGAAGGAACTTCTGATGGTATCACTTTTTCCTGTTTTGGTTTTGATTTCAGCTCGGTAGCTTTTTCCGGCTCTACAGTCTCTTCCTTTACGGATTTTTCTTTCTGAATCTTCCTAAAAAGATCTAAAATATCGTCAGCTCCTTGGGAAGATAGCAAATTCATTCCAGGAGAATTCTCCTGAAATACGTCTTCTTCATTGGATTCTGTAAATCGTGAAAATCTAGTATCCAGTTCTTCCGGATACTCCACTTTTGTAATAACTAATATAATAGATTCCGATGAAAGAGGGATTGCCTCTACCATAAGAGGAATATCATTTGCTTCAAATCCAAATTCATAATTTGCCTGCTGGATCATATCTCTGAAAAGTTCTTTTGCTTTCTCAGAACCATAGGCAAGTTCGCTTAGTTTGATCTGCCGATCTGCCAAATCTCCTTTGGTCAGAGTACAACGGATCTGATTTTCGTTTACTTTCTCAATTTTCATTTTTTCACATCCTTATCTTGAAAATTTGTTGTAAACCGTAAGTTTATTATAAACAAATGCAATACTCATGTAAAGTATGACAGGTCATTAAAAAAATATAAAAAAGATTTTTTGTGGTAAATTTTAAAATTTCTCTTGCATTTTAAAAAAATCTGTGCTATAAGTGATTTCACAAGATGAGTTGTGGTTACAAGGAGCACATGATAACCACGAACAATTTCATTTTGTCTGGAAAATATCAGATTATCAAGTCCCTGGGCAAGGGTACCAGTAGTCAGGTATATTTAGCCAGACACATATCTTTAAAGGCAGATCGTGCCATAAAAGTTATCCCCAAAACTTCACGCACATGTCTTAATATTGTTTCCGAAGCACAGCTTTTAATGTCTTTGCATCATCCGGGAATTCCCATTATTTACGATATCGAAGAGGATGATGATTTTTTCTACCTGGTGGAAGAATATATCCAGGGTGAATCTTTAGAAGTTTTTCTGCTTCATCAAAAGTCTATTTCCAGGAATCTGTTTTACGCATTTTGCAGACAGATATGCGATATTTTTGTCTATCTTCATACACGACCAGATTCTCCTGTTATTTATCAGGATTTAAAACCCGAACACATTATAGTATGCGGATTTCAGATAAAATTAATCGATTTTGGGGCGTCTTCTTATGTTTCCAGTTCCGGAAATAACTTCCACTCTTTTGGGAATCTTGATTTCAGTGCACCGGAATGTTTTCAAACCAGACAGGTTTCTGTCGTATCCGATGTTTACAGCATCGGCAAAATTATGGAATTCCTTTCCCGGTACGTAAACGAGCCTCTTTCCCAAAATGTCCAACAAATTTTCCAAAAAGCAACTTCAGGAGATCCCTTGCTTCGATTTGAAACGGTAGAAGCATTGCAGATTTCCCTGCAACAGGAATTTAAAAACACAAACCCCTCTCATCTTGTCAAAAAAATTGCAGTAATCGGATCCACTTTTGGTTGTGGCACTACCCACATTGCGGTATCAATGGTGTGTTCCATGAATACACTTGGAATGGATACCTTTTATTTAGAAGAGAATTCTAGTAATCATTTAAGAAATATGCTTTCCTTTATAAAACCAGGCATGCAACCAGATGGTGCTATCTATTACAGAAGCTTTAAAGGTTTTCCAAAATACGGGCCTGGCATTGAAATCTCCTGTCCCCAAAATGCCTTTCAAATTCTGGATTTCGGTACAGATGTCCGTCATCCCTTGATTTCTACCTGTGACCAGATTCTTTTAATCTGTCCAGGAGGGCTTTGGAACAGGGACAATGCAATTCAACAGAGGAATTTTCTGAATACGTATTCCATACCTTTTCATCTGGTCTGCAACCAGGGATCAAAGGAAAGTGCCAGATTTTTTGCAAAAACTTTTGGTTCTCCGGTAATACATTTTCTTTCAGATGAGGATCCCTTTAAGGTCACTCCAGAAAAAACCGATTTTACACTGCAATTATTAAACCAGAAAGGAAGGAAATCATCATTTTTCAAAAATCTAAAAAAACGTCACCAACTGTAATTGCCATTTGTGGAACAAACCGCCATATGGGAACTACTACCTGTGCTCTGGCGCTTTCCAATTACATAAACAATAAATTAGGAGAAAAAGCCGCCTATATTGAATTAAATGGCACGGAGGAAATAGCTTCACTATCGAAGAAAAAAGAACAAAATCCTTTTTCTTATTATGGAATTGCCATGTATCCGGCAGTAACTATGAGAAATCTTGAAAAAATTTTCAGTTTCCAATTTTCTTATTTCATTCTGGATATGGGAGCATGGAATCCTAATACCATTTCTACCTTCTGGCGCAGTGACCTGTGTCTTATTATGTGCAGTCTTTCTAGTTGGCAAATACCAAATTTCAAAGAGTTTCAAAAAAAGCTGCCTGACAAAAATATGATGAATCGGGAAAAAGTTATTTTTCTTGCAAATCTGGGGATAAAAGAACAGCTTGCAGCTTTTTCCAGAAAACCCTTTCCTGACGTCCGTTGTTTTCCCTACCTTCCGGAACCGTTTCGACTAACTCCAGGGGACTGGCCCTTTTTTGAAACTCTACTGGCAGGAAAATAATATACCATTGCTTTTAAAATGATTCTGCTTATTGCAGTAATCATCATACTTTTTGCTTACGAGGTTTGTCTATGATAACAACAAAAAATGATCAGCTGCTTATTGAGTTTAGTCCATATGATTATGAAAGTTTATTTGTGTGGCTTTATTAGCCCGGTAATGAAAGGAGGCATGTTTTCCTAAATTTTTTTAGTAGCATATAAAAATAATTACAATATTAAGTAAAAAAATTACATGGGAACAAAAAAAGTTCATTCTTTTAACAGAATCATGTCAAAGATAAGATAACACAGAAAAAGACTGCTTTTCTAAAAAGCGGTCTTTTTCTATTTGAAAGAAGTATCATACAATGATATAATTTTTTATAATTATATCTTGAAAAGTGAAAGGGGTACTTATGAAGAAAAAAGTCATTCCGGTTGTTGTTGTTATTTCCCTGATACTGCTGATTACAGCAGGCATTGGCATATCATCTCTGATTGAAAAATATACACCTGGAACCGAACGTCAAAATCTCTCAGAATATTACAATATTGCTTCGGAAGATCAGGCAGCCATTATTTTAAACCAGGAACTCTCTGAGTCCAGTGCAAAAATAATTGATGGAACACTATATCTGGACTTCCATTTCCTACAGGATTCGTTGAATTCTCGTTTCTATTGGGACAGCAATGAAAATATCTTATTATATACTACTGCAAATGACCTGATTAAGGTAGAAGCGGACAGCAGCAGCTATCTGGTGAACAAGGACAGTGTTAATTTTGACTCTACTATTGTGAAAGCTACCTCTGATTCTGCATGGGTCAACATTGACTTTGCAAGAAAGTATTCAGATTTTCAATATAGCTATGAAGAATCTCCTTCAAGAATTATAATTACGAACATCTGGAAGGATTATGAAACTTCTATTGTAAAAAAAGATACCCAGCTTCGTGTTTTGGGAGGAATTAAATCTCCTATTGTAGCTGATATAGAAAAAAATACAGAAGTTTTTATTTTATCAAGAGATGAGAAATGGACCAGAGTAATGACTCAAGACGGAATTCTTGGATATATTCAATCCAAACGTCTTGGAAAAACTTCTTCTATTACTATAGCTAGTGACTACGTGGAAGAAGAATTTACTCATATAAAAAAAGATTTTGAGATCTCTCTGGCATGGCATCAGGTTTTTTCTAAAGTCAGCACCACAGAACTTGCTTCTGTTTTAAAAGATACCAAAGGAATTAATGTTATTTCTCCTACCTGGTTCTATTTAAATGATAATGAAGGCAATCTTGTAAGCTTTGCGGATTCTTCTTATGTAAAATACTGTCATAATCACAATATCGAAGTATGGGCATTAGTGAACAATTTGGAAAATCAAGAAGTTGATACTTCCTACGTTCTTACCCACACTTCTACCAGACAAAATCTGGTAAATCAGCTGATTTCTGCAGCGATTCAGTACAATTTAGATGGTATTAATCTGGATTTTGAAGCATTGAATGAAGAAAAAGTAGAAGATTCCTATATCCAGTTCGTAAGAGAACTTTCTTTAAAATGTGCTAATAATGGCATCGTCCTTTCCGTTGATAATTATGTGCCAAGTGCTTATACCGAATTTTATGAACGAGATGAACAAGCATTATTTGCTGATTATGTCATTATCATGGGATATGATGAACACTATGCTGGTGGCGAAGAAGCTGGATCTGTTGCTTCACTGAACTGGGTAAAAGAATCCGTTACCAATACTTTAAAGGAAGTTCCAGCCGATCAGATTATTTTAGGCATGCCTTTTTACACAAGAATTTGGGAACTTACCCCAGTAGAAGAAGAATCTCAGGATTATGTCATTTATGATATTACCTCCAAAGCTTATGGTATGGCCTCTGCCTGGAAGCTAGTAAATAACCACAATGCTGAAACCCAATGGCTAGAAGATTGCGGTCAGTACTATGCCGAATATACCGAAGGAGATTCTATTTTCAAAGTATGGTTGGAAGACACTTCTTCTATGGAAGAACGATTAAAGGTTATGGATGAAAATAATCTTGCTGGTGCTGCTTACTGGAAACTAGGCTTTGAAACAGATGATATCTGGGATATAACCATTAAGTACATCAACTAATTGAAAAATAATACAGGTATTTTAAAAACCTCTGACTCATATACTTTATTGACTAAAGTTGATTCAGAGGTTTTTTCATGCATAAACGTATGGAAATTTTCATGGTTATCTGTCTTTTTGTGACTTCATTTTTTCTAGCCCGTAAAACGGCTGCTATTGTGGAAACCCAGAAAGACTCTGTCCCTCTCTGTGTGGTCATTGATGCCGGTCATGGGGGCTGGGACCCTGGCAAAGTAAGTGCTTCTGGAGCATTAGAAAAAGATATTAACCTCGCTCTTTCCCTCCAATTAAAAGAAAAACTAGAAGAACAAAATATTAAAGTTGTCCTTACCCGTAGTGATGATAACAGTCTTTCTGATTCCAAACAGGAAGATTTTAAAAAACGTATTGCCTTAATCGAAGAAGTTTCTCCTGTCGTTACTGTTAGTATCCATCAAAATAGTTTTACGGATTCCTCAGTTGCTGGACCTCAGGTTTTTTACTATTTAAAATCTGATAAAGGAAAAAAACTGGCTGAGATCTTGCAGGAAAAATTAAACGAAACCCTAAGTCCTGCCTCTCCTCGGAGCATAAAATCCAATGATGACTACTATCTTATTAAAAAAACACCCACACCTACTGTAATTGTAGAATGTGGGTTTTTAAGTAATCCAACAGAGGCCTCCCTTCTGTGCCACCAGGAGTATCAAAACAAGATTTCTGATGCTCTTTGTGTTGGAATAGTAAGTTATCTTTCTTCTTCAGAAGACATTCCTGCCACAGAAGAGAGCTTTTCCACAGAAACAGTTTATTCCACAGAACCTGCTGTCATAGAATGAACTGTCTTCAAAAAGCTTTCTGCAATTCCATAAAGCTGTTTAGTCTGAACTGGACTGAACTCATCTGTATCGTGATGTCTTAAATTATGAGCTTCATAATAAGACAGTGATAATCCCGTGATCATTGCAACACTGATATCTGTTTCCTGATCCGGACTAAACTTAATCTGCTCTTTCAAATATTCAAGATTTTCCTGGAAAAAGGCTCTTGTCTCTTCCTTATCTGTGGCAATCATTCCACTGATTCCACCTCTTCTTGTTTCAAAGGAAGCAGCAACTTTACCTGTATTTTCTCCGTGGAAAATAACTTCTACAAAGCCTTTTTCTTTTTTACCTCGAACAATTTTTAGGTTAACACCAGTTACCTGGTCTCCAATCTGCACTGGTACCATGTAATTTTCTTCTTTTGCACGATTTGCACATAACTGAAATTGATTACATAAGATCTTCATTTCCCGGAGATCCAGTGAAGTTGGATTTTTCTCTTCTATAATCATGCCTTTCATGACATTCTCTGCTAACTCTGCTAACTCTTCCTGAGCAGTAGCCATTTCTTCTGGTGTTTTGACAGCTTCTCCAAACCGCTGGAAAATCTGTTCCTTTAATGCTGCAACCGTTTGCTGCTTCTCCTGACTGGAACTTCCCTTCCAAAGTTTTTGGAACATCTCATTTGGGTTTTCCATCATTCTTGCAACGGAAATTACATTCATCATGGTATTTTTCATATCATAATGATCTAAAATGGCATAAACATCTTCGGAACAAACTGCAGCCTTTGAATAATATGCCAGCTGTTCCTTGGCATACTCAATATTCTGTTGCTGCTCTAATTCCTGCATTTGTTGAGTGGACTGCTCCTGTAAATACTCCTGTAACTGCTCTGGAGTCATATTCATCAGCTGTTCCTGATCCATTCCCTGCAATTTCTCAGGTGTGATGATTTCTTTAATCTGAGATACAGTATTCTGAATAAATGCAGTTTCAATTTGCTGATCGATTGGTTTATTATATGGTTTTTGATTTACTCCGCCAAAGTCATCACCAATTTCATAATCCATACCCATTTTCTTCTGACTACGGACAGCAGTTAAAAGATTTCGCATGGTTACAGGTGCTCCCTGCTGTAAAAGAGCACCAATTGCCTGATGGTCTCCCTTTTCTACCTGGGAAATCAGACGGTAAATTCCGATATAGGACTCTCTTTCTTCCTGGGTAATCTGCTTATTTTGCTCCAATTTCCAGAGGTATCGACTGAATTTTTCTTCATCTTGTCCGAAAGTCTTATCCTGGATATCCTCTGCCAACTCATTTAACTCATCAATGGACATATCCAGTGGATTTCTGTTCTGACGAATCATTTCCAGGGTAACAGAAGGTGTCATATGTGTAAATGCCTGCTGCATTTTCTGATCTGCTACCTTAATTTCCAAAATACTTTCTCTTGTGATTGGAATCTGGTTATAAGCAAGTATTCTAACGGCTCTCTGATTTGCCTCACTACATTCCATATCCAGGTCCTGCAAAATATCATCCACATTTTGAAAAGCTTTCTGAATGGAATCTCCCAATTCTGCCATTGGAACAGTCTTTAAGGTTTCATAATCTTCATTTGCTTTATCCAGTGTGTCTTTTAATACAGCACCCTTCTCATAGACATCTGTAATAGATTCTCCTGCAATATCCTTATTAAGGACATAAGCAGGCATATCCTGAAGTTCGGAAAAGATCTGCTCGGTCTGTGCCAAATAACTTGCTTTTAAAGAAGCATTTTCAACACCATGATTTTCAAATATTCTTCTATAATACGCATTTTCCTGTGCTTTCAGCTGTTCAATCAAGTCTTCAATCGGTTTTGTATCAATAGAAAATCCTCTTTTTAAAAGGGAATAGTTTGCCTCCGCAGTCATTACAAGCCGCACTTCTTCAATCTGTCTTCTTGCTCGAATTAAAGCCACTTCTCTTCCTGTCGGAACAGATACGGCTTCTCCACCCTGCATACGATAATTTACCGCTTTTTTCAAATTGGAAACTGTAATTTCTTCACCTTGATCAATACAGTATGCCAGATCTTCTTCCTGAGTCTGTGCAATAGTCTCAACTGCCTGTTCTGCAATATCCATCATGGAGTAGCCCTTTAGCATAATGGCTTCAAATGGACTCTTTCCTTCGGATACGGATTGTAACATAGATGTTACGACTTCCTTTTCACTAAGTTGGTCAAGAGAATAACTTTTAAGATCCTGAAGATAGAGAATATTCTCCGGTGTAACTGACAGCTGCCTATCCAAAAGCCACTTACAGCTTTGAAAATTCTCATCTGTTGCTTCCAACCCTGCCTCATTTAAAATACGGGTCATACTTCTCTTCATTACGTTAAAAGTGGCGTCTGAGATTGGAAGATACTGGGATTTACGGCTTGGTGGTTCCGTAGTCTGAGTTTCTGTCTTAGTTGAAGTTGTATTTTGTGCTCGCCGCGCAGCCTCTGTCTGAGTTTCTGCGGCATTCTGCACAACAATTCCCTTGGTTCCAGCCACATTTCCAGAAATAGATCCTACTACACTTCTGGAATATGCACTGCTGGCAGTCTTAGCACCGTGAGCAGCATATACTGCACTGGTATAACCTCCATTGCTATTATAAGTTCTGCTTCCAGTAGATGTCCCATAAGTTTCCCCTATACTACATCCTGCAAAATAGAAATTGCTGAAAGTTGGAGGCAGCTCATTTCGAATCATGTACTCAATGCTTTCATCCGATAATTTATTCACACTGTCCAATTCCTTACAAGCACTATAAATCTGCTGAGCCACCGATTTATTTCCACATATTTTCTCCAGCTGCTCTTTTGTCAGCTGATCCGGATAAGCAGACATATCTACTCCTGCTTTTGCAAGAACCGCCTGAATTTTATCTGTTACCGTAATAATGGTCCTGGTATCCATATCTTCCATGGAGTATCCATCTTCCCACATTTTCTGGTAATCTTCCGGTGCAGTTGTGTTTGAGACCACTGCCATCTGATTTCTACGGTCTTCTGGAGTCATCTGCGCCTGTTCCTCCAGTTGATCCAACGCTGTTTCGCCTTCATTTTTCCCCGGTTTCTGATAAGTTACCGTCTTATCTCCGTTACTTTCCGCCGGTGATATCTTCGTCTGGTCATTCCCTGCTTTGGTATTTACCATCCCTGGAAACATTCCATTATCTTTATTGATTCCCTCTGATATATATTGTGAGATTCCTTTTTCCTTTTTAATAGAAGAATCCACAAAACCTGCCTGTTCAATCTGCATAAGCTAACCTCTACTTTCTTATGCAAAATATATCGGCTGATTTTGTGGATTTCTTAAGTCATATTATTTAGAACAGAAATACTGCTACTTCATATGGAGCTAAAGGATATGCAAAAGAGTAATCTCTATTGTCACATGCTTTCTTTGTTGCCATAAAAGCCTTCTTTGGCAGTTCTTCCATTGGTCCGCCAAATTTTGCCTGTTCACTTGATAAAATTAGTTTATATCCTTTCCGTTTTGGAACACCTACGCGATAATCGGAGCGTTCCATCGGAGTAAAGTTAATTACAAATAACAAATTATTTTTTCCGTCAGATGCTTTTCTAAAGAAACTGAAAATACTTCTATCACAGTCGTCTGGGTTGATCCATTCAAATCCTGCCCAGCTAGTATCTAATTCATACATACATGGATACTTCTGGTAAATATGTAACAGATCTTTCATCCAGTCATGTACTTTCTTATGGTTTGGATTCTCTAACAGATACCAGTCTAACTCTCTTTCTTCGCTCCACTCCTGAGCCTGAGCAAAATCCTGACCCATGAATAAAAGTTTCTTACCAGAGTGTCCCATCATAAATGCATAGCCTGCCATCAGATTCTTAAATTTATCACCCTCCAGACCTGGCATTTTATTTAGCATAGAACACTTCAGATGAACTACTTCATCATGAGATAATACAAGGATGTATTTCTCGCTTTCATTGTAGCTCATGGCAAAAGTCATCTTATTGTGATTATTTTTACGGAAATATGGATCCAGTTTCATATAATCCAGGAAATCATGCATCCATCCCATATTCCATTTGTAGCTAAAGTTCAAACCGTTTTCGCTTGCTTTTCCTGTAACCATTGGCCATGCAGTTGACTCTTCTGCAATCATCATCGCTCCAGGATTTCTTCCTAAAATAAGAGTGTTAATATGTTTAAAGAATTCGATTGCTTCTAGATTCTCGTTTCCACCATACTTATTAGCAACCCACTGACCATCTCTCTTACCATAATCCTGATAAAGCATAGAGGCAACTGCATCTACACGCAGGCCATCAACATGGTAATTTTCAATCCACATTAAGGCACTTCCGATCAGGAAATTCTTTACTTCATTCTTTGCATAATCAAAAATCTTGGTTCCCCAGTCTGGATGTTCACCTTTTCTGGTGTCTGCATATTCATACAGACAGGTTCCATCAAACTCTGCAAGACCATGAGCATCTCTTGGGAAATGGGCTGGTACCCAATCTAAGATTACACCAATATTATTCTTATGACACTCATTAATCAGATGTGCAAAATCTTCTGGTTCTCCATAGCGGGAAGTCGGTGCATAATATCCAGTTACCTGATATCCCCAGGAACCATCAAATGGATATTCTGTAATTCCCATTAATTCAATATGCGTATATCCCATTTCTTTTACATATTTCACTAGGGATTTCGCAAACTCCCGGTATGTATAGAATCCTTCATCTCCTCTGCCCGGATGGCGCATCCAGGATCCGAGATGTACTTCATAAATTGCCATTGGTTGTGCATACAGCTCTTTTTCACCCATCTGTGCACGTCTGTTCATCCATGCATCATCTGTCCATTTAAAATGATCAATATCTGTTACAATTGAATTGGTACCTGGACGAAGTTCTGCGTAATTTGCATATGGGTCTGATTTATAAAGTTTCCTTCCGTTGGAATCAATCATAAATTTGTATCGACATCCTTTTTCTACTCCTGGAACAAATAATTCATATACTCCCATCTCTGTTGGCTGAACCCTTCTCATTGGGTGTCCATATTCATCCCAGCCATTAAAGTCTCCAAACACATAAACGTTTCGTGCTGCTGGAGCCCATACATTAAAACATACACCTTTGACTCCATCCTGTTCTGTTAAATGAGCTCCCATCTTTCTGTAAATATCATAATGGGTCGCCTGTCCGAACAAATAGCAGTCCATTTCTGTAAAATTACTCATATTTCCCCTCCATATTTATTGAAAATCTTTCTCCCGTAAGATAATGCGGTCATTATCGGAATAACGCTTTGCAGTCAGAATACTAAATGCAAGTTTCATTCCACCGTGAGCTTCTCTGTCAATGGCTTCATCCACGATTTCTTTTACTTCCGTTAAAGTAGTTGCCTGATCGATTCTCTGGATGTTGCTAATCCTGTTATACAGTGCAAGCACAGCCATTTCTTCAATTTCATAACCTAACTCTTCTGAATATGCTTTCGCAAAAGATACCAACTCATCATTTGTAAAAATTGGTACGGTAATCTTCTCCGTAAATTTCTTAGCAAAAGTACCATCCTGAGAAAGCGCTTTTTTAATTCCTTTTGATGTATCTTCCAGAATTACAAGAACACCACTGGAATCCTGTTCTAAAAGCAATGATAAAGTTACTGCTGCTTCCTTTGACAGATCTCCTGCTTTTTCTATAATGAGACAACCGCCTGCTACTTTCTGTAACATAAGTTGGATATCCTTTTGGTTTAAAGCTCCCGCCTGTATCTTACCAATTTTACCATTTGGTTTTCCAGTTTCTTTCTGGAGAACTTTAATAAGGCTTGTTACCAACACCGTTTTTCCACAACCCTGTCCTCCCTGAATAATCAGATTTCCTCTGGAAGCTTTATCATCTTTCTGTAAATGATGAATCAGTCCCGTAAGTACTTTGCACAGCTGATTTTCCATTCCTTTTACTGGTACAAAATAAGAAAAAATAGATTTCTGGTCATCTGTTAATTTCTCAATAGGACTTTCTTCTCTGTTAATCTCTCTCTCAGCTATTCTATCTGCTTCTGCTAAATCCTGTACTTCTGTGTCAAAATGAATTTTCTTTGTATTTGTTTTTAGAATATTCCTATTTTCAAGCATCTCCTGATTTGGCATTTCCTGAGTTTTCTGAGTCAACACAGCTGATTTTCCTTCTACAGCCCCTATTTCGGCGGCAAGTGATTCTAGTTCTGTAAAACGTTTCTCTGCCTTATCCAAAATATCTTCTTCCTTCTCAGGTTCAGCTGATTCAACCATCTCTGCTTCTGTAGATAACTCTTTTACTGCTGCCATCAAACCTTCTTCTAATGCAGCAGATTCCTCTATATCTTCTTGCTCTGCTGTTGCATTATGTATGCGTTGATCCAGTTTCTGATTTTCTTCACTGAGACGCTTGATTTCCTGTTCTAAGAGATTATTCATGTTCTGGAAAAATTCTCCTGGATCCTGTTGAGCTGGAATACCCAAAGAATCCATCTCCGGTATCTCTAAATCCTCTAGCTGAGGTTCCTCCTGGAATTCCTCCGGAAATTCCAGCTGGGGTTCTTCTACGAGCTCTTCCATGGTCTCTGGCTGCATAAATTCTACCGGCTGTTCTACTGTTGTCTCTTGTGCTGTGCCGAGATATTCCTCTTCTAAAAGCTCAATTGGAGTTACACCTGCATCTAATTTCGGAATAACACCGGTAAGGCGATCCATAATGTCTCCTGCTTCCTGCAATGCTCTTGCTTTTGCAGATTCCAATTTCCGCTGTTCTGCTTCCTGAAGTGCGGCCTCTGCTGCCCTCTTTGTTTTTTCCCACTCCTCTAAAACTTCTGCAATGGTCATCTGTCCAGTAATCTGCCGCTCAATCATGGCTTTCTCGTTGGTCATAAGACTCATCTGTCCATCCGATTCTTCTCCCAGCATTTCCTGGAAGTTAATCTTGAGAGAACCATCGATTTCTTCATCCGTCGCAATGTGCTGTGTATGCTGAAGACTTTCTGCTTCCTCTCTTGGAATTTGAAGATACGGAATTTCTTCTACAATTTTTTTAATATTATCCATGGTGTCAGATACAGTGGTTTTCTCTGTTGCCTCCATAATCTGCTGCATACCCCGGACGATTTCTTCTTGAAGA
Organism: Agathobacter sp.; assembly: GCA_045124075.1. Classification (GTDB taxonomy): domain Bacteria; phylum Bacillota; class Clostridia; order Lachnospirales; family Lachnospiraceae; genus Roseburia. The sequence continues at coordinate 14,067 of JBGVLD010000080.1, read as the reverse complement.
TTTACCGTATTAAATTTGCTGGTATTAATTGCTACTTGAGGAATTTCTACCTGCTCATGAACATACTCTCCTGCTCGCTGCATTTCTTCCGCACCAATTGTTGTTATTCCCTGTCTTTCCAAGCGGAATCTGCGATATTTCTCTTCCTGGCTCTTATTTAACGGCTGATACAACATCTTGAGTTCAAGAGCACGCTCCACAAAAGGACCATCTCCAAACCAAAGAATCAATTCGTCGCAAGCTTCTATACAGGCTTCACTTCTGCCAGATTTATGATACAGATATGCCAGTTCATATGCCCACTCCTCTGTATATTCTCGATCTTTTAGCTCTTCCAGAATTGGAATAAGTTCATCGTATTCAGCCTCTTCTGCTTTGCGCTTCTTGTATTGAAGAACATATTTTAGATTGTCATGAGGAGCTATCTCAATAAACTCATTATAGTACTCCTCTGCCGCAGTAAAATCCTTCATCTTAATTGCAACTTCTGCCAACCGGTAAATGATGGTTCTTCCAATTGGAGAACGATCATATGCCATAAGAAGCACATCTCTACTCTCTTCATATCTTAAGGTTTTTTCATAAACTTCTCCTGCTTTCACAAGAGCACTAACATTCTTGACTCTGCTCCAGTTTATTGTATCTGCAAGCTCTGCTGCAGCTTCAAAATTCTCTTCTGCACAGAGACTTTTCATCTGATCTAACTTTAGATTATATTCGTACTTATCCAACGATATCACCTCAAAATGTATCTTAAACAGATTTTCATCCTATTAGATTTAGTGTAACATAGGCATAATTAGATGTCAAAAAATATAAGAAAAAAAGCACTGGAAATTCGAGGTTTTTCAAATTTCCAGCACATATTTTTATTTCTTATCTTCTTTTATTTCTTCTGATGACTCTTTCTTTTTATCCTCTTCAAAATAGACGAGACAATTATCTTCTTCCTCTACCCGTATCATTTGAATATAGCTTTCCGTACTAACTGGAAGCTGCTTTTTTCGGATAAAATAATTCACGAGCCGGCGGATTCCATAATAAATCGTCGCAAATGCCGGTACTCCTAAAAGCATTCCAAAGAATCCGAACATTCCTCCCGCTACCAGGATTGCGAACATAACCCAGAACGAAGACAGTCCGGTAGAATCTCCTAAAATCTTAGGTCCGATAATATTTCCATCAACCTGCTGTAATATCAAAATAAAAATTGCCAGATATACTGCCTGAATCGGGCTTTGAATCAATACCAGAAGAACACATGGGATTGCTCCGATAATCGGTCCAAAAAATGGGATCACGTTTGTTGCTCCAACAATTACTGCTATCAGCATAGCATCCGGCATCTGAAGAATACAGCATCCGATATAACAGATTACTCCAATAATTGCCGAATCCAATATTTTTCCCGTAATAAATCCACCAAAAATTTCATTTGTCTTCCTGGTAACTTCAATAATAAGATTACCGACATGTGGCTTAAATACTGCATAAACTATTTTTTTTGACTGACCCACTAAGGTTTCCTGAATAGACATACAATATACAGCCACAAAAATTCCAATTGCGAAATTCAAAATGGATTTCACTGCAGAAATTACTCCGGAAGTAATCTGGGTAATATAAGTCTGCGCCTTTGGAAGCAGGCTTTCCTGGATCCAGGTTCCCAGATAAGAAACTCCATTTGTGATAGCATCACTAACGGTAGCTGCCCATGCACCTTCTCCAATTTCTTCGTTCTGAACAAAATCTACAAACTTTTCTACACTGCTAGGTATAATTTCCACCAGACCCATTACGCTGTCCACAACAGACGGAATAATGGCAGCTCCTAAAAGTCCAATTACTGCAAACAAAAACAGGATTGAAGCAAAAACACCTGCTACTCGGGAAAGTTTACGAGCTTTTTTCTGACTTTTCATATGCTTTGTCAGATATTTCAAACAAGGTTTTTCTACAAATTTCATAACAGGATTCAAAAGATATGCCAGAACTAGTCCAAAAATAATTGGTTCTGCACATTTGATCAAACTTTTGAATACTCTCGCTATTTCACCAAATCTAAGCATAACAAAGAAAAACATAATACAGCTGACAAACGTCACAAATGAAATGACAGCAATCTTTATATATCGTTTCGTCTCTCTTTTGTCTTCTTCTGCATACTTGTCCTGCTCTGTCTGTGGCATAGTTCTCCTCCTATCCGCGGTAGTAATTGATAAGACATCCTTTTAAAATAATATCCCTTTCATCAGGAGTTAATTCTCCCATTTTCAGAGTAAATTCTTTCATCTCTCCATTCTTTACTACATATGCTGCAAATTCTTTCTTCTTTTCTGCAACTGCTTCACGAATTCCAGGAATGAATAAGTAATCCAGATTCTGGAATGGAAGGTCTCCCTCATCAATGATGAATGGAAGCATACCCCAGTTAATTAAATTGGAACGATAACGTTTGGTAGCATATTCATTCGCAATATTTGCCCATCCACCAAGTACTTTCTGACAGGATGCTGCCTGCTCTCGGGCAGAACCATCACCTGGCTTTACAGCAAAGATTGTACTTCCGAAGCCAACATTTCCTTCGCCTACTTCTGCAAACTGCCCTTTAATAGTATCCATAACTTCTTTTAACTCAGCTACAGCTTCAACTGGACAGTTTCCTTCTTCAACTGCTTTCTGCGCTTTCTGAATTTCTTTTGCTCTTCCTACGTATTCAGGATCTTTTCTGGAAAGAGCAAACTCAGCCAGTCCCAGTGGATTAGAACGGAAGGAAGAGGTTTCTCCGGATGGAATCAGTTCGTCTGTTGTTGTAACAGGATCATGAATCTCAGAAACAACTTTTAATACCATATTCTCTGGAAGTGCACTCATCTTTGGCCAGTCTTTGATGTTTGGTCCAAACTGGATTTCTACAGATGGGTCTGCTTCTCCCTTGCTGTCAAATACACGGTTCTCATAAATCGTTTTATCAAAGAAATATTTTGGTTTGCTGTAATTTACATCAATGTCCATTGCAGATGTCAAATAACCCTTGTTTGCTGCTGTTGCTGCAATAGAGCGGGCATCCATAAGTGCAACGGAAGAAATCTGTCCATTCTGTACCTTAGAACCTTCTCTGTTCGGGAAGTTACGGGTAGAATGACGGATAGAAAATGCGTTATTTGCAGGTGTATCTCCAGCACCGAAGCAAGGTCCGCAGAATGCAGTCTTAACAATTGCACCTGTTGCCATTAAGTTCGCAACGGCTCCATTTTTTACAAGTTCCATATAAATAGGAGTAGAAGCAGGATATACACTTAAAGTAAATTCGTCAGCTCCAATGGAAGCTCCCTTTAAAATGTCTGCTGCATCACAGATATTTTCAAATCCACCGCCGGCACAACCAGCGATAATTCCCTGATCCACATAGAGTTTTCCATTTCTTACTTTGCTCTTTAAGTCAAGTTTTACTTTACCGTCAAAGCTTACTTCTGCACGTTTCTCACAGTCATCTAAGATGTCCATAAGGTTTGCATTTAACTCATCAATAGTATAAGTGTTGCTTGGATGGAATGGCATAGCAATCATAGGTCTGATCTCGCTTAAGTCGATCTCAATGAAACTGTCATAGTAAGCGATCTCACCTGGATTCAATTCTTTGTGTTCATTCTCTCTTCCATGAATCTGGTAGAATTCTTTTACTTTATCATCGGTTCTCCAAATAGAGGACAGACAGGTTGTCTCTGTAGTCATTACGTCTACACCAATTCTGAAGTCCACACTTAAGTTGGAAACACCAGGTCCAACGAATTCCATTACTTTATTTTTAACAAATCCGTTTCCAAATACTTCACCGATAATTGCCAGAGCAACGTCTTGAGGACCTACACCTTTCATTGGAGTTCCTGTTAAGTAGATTCCTACTACACCTGGCATATCAATGTCGTATGTTTTGCTTAATAACTGTTTTACAAGCTCTGGTCCACCTTCCCCTACTGCCATAGTTCCAAGAGCACCATAGCGGGTATGAGAATCAGATCCTAAAATCATCTTTCCGCCGCCTGCAAGCATTTCTCTTGCAAACTGGTGGATAACTGCCTGATGAGGTGGTACATAGATTCCACCATATTTTTTTGCACAGGTCAGACCATACATATGATCATCTTCGTTAATGGTTCCACCTACTGCACAAAGGCTGTTGTGGCAGTTGGTAAGTACATATGGGATTGGGAATTTTTCCAGTCCTGAAGCTCTTGCTGTCTGGATAATTCCAACGAATGTAATATCATGAGAAGTAAGTTTATCAAACTTAATCTGCAGCTTGTCCATATTTCCGGACACATTGTGTTCTTTTAAAATACCGTAAGCAATCGTATTTTCTTTTGCTTCTGCTGCTGTAATATCTTTTCCAGTTTTGCTTTTTACTTCAAGTAAAGCCTCTGGAGAATCCAGCACTACGTCTTTACCCTGAATCAGGTAAGCACCGTTTTCGTATAATTTCATGTTAGCTACCTCCTAGTATTTGTAACCATTCTGTCACACAGACTGATTGACAAGCCATATATTTACCTATTATAGCTTATTTCCCTATTTTCCTGCAATAGGAAAAGATACGGTTGCTGTAAATAAATCTCCATTTACTAAAATTTCAAACTTTCCTCCCATTAAATGAGTTAAATTTTTCGCAATTGACAGTCCAAGACCGCTTCCTTCCGTTGTTCTGGAAATATCTCCCCGGACAAAACGCTCTGTCAACTGATTGTAATCCCCTTGTTCTACCTGAATCGGATTCTTGGAAATATTTTTCATGGAAAATACTGCCCAGCCATTCTCTTCAGAAAGTTCCACATAAACTCTTGTTTTTTCCAGAGCATATTTTGCAGCATTGTTATAAAGATTCTCCACCGCCCGGTATAACTGCCTTCCATCTGCCTTCACAAAAACTGCCGTATGAGGAAGTTTTGTAATAATTGTAAGGTCTCTTACCTCGAATTTCTCATTAAATTCTCCACCGGTCTGACATAAAAGCTCCACAAAATCAATTTTTTGCCGCTCCAAGTGAATATTACCAGAGCTGATCTTAGATGCCTCCACCAGATCTTCTGTCAATTGTTTTAATCTTTGGGATTTTTCATCAATAATCCGGATATAATTTTTTGCACTTTCATTGTCCAGATTTTCTCTTTTTAATAAATCCACATAATTTACGATAGAAGTCAAAGGAGTTTTTAAATCATGAGAGACATTTGTAATCAAATCTGCTTTCATCCGCTCATTTTTAATACTGTCTCTGGCATAAGTCTGTAATCCCTGGCGAATACGGTTAACTGCCTGAGCAAAATCTTTTTCCTGCCCATGAAACTGACTTTCATCCAAAGTCGTTTCCAGAGCTCCTGCAGCAATTGCTTCAATAGCTTCCTGAATTTCATACCGTTCTCTGGACTTTCTGGTACGGAAACGCTTTTTGGGATTTTTTGAAAAATATTCTCTAAAAAAATCGTAGATCTTATAAATGAAGCTTCCTGTAAATAATATATTCCCCTTTAACCGGCGCATAATACTTAAGTAGATCAGTAAAAACACCAGATCCAGAATATAACATAGGCAACCCGATGCCACCATGATTCCTGCAAAAGAAAACTCCATACCACCTATAATCTTTAAGATCTTTCCAATTACAACAATCAACCCTGCAAATAACAGCAGGATAAATTCTGTTGGAATTTTATCAATCAGATGAAAATGTATTTTGCCATCCTCCCTCTCCCCTGTCACATTTGCCAGATAGGACAGGGTCACAAAGCAGCCTGCCACCCCCACAATGGAGAAAATAGCAAAAAGATCCATGGAAGCATATATTTTTTGTTTTACAAAATATCCCATACCTGACACCATAATGACCATCAATACAGAAAAGAACTGATGAATGACCATAACTGCTGCCTTTTTTCCAATTGCAGACTCCCTCATAAACAACTCCTTTTATGCTTCGATTTTATAGCCTACGCCCCAGACTACTTTCAGATAACGTGGTTCTTTCGGATTGATCTCGATTTTCTCACGAATATGACGGATATGCACTGCCACCGTATTATCCGCTCCAATCGCTTCTTCATTCCATATATTTTCATAAATCTGGCTGATAGAATAGACTTTTCCCTGATTCTTCATTAAAAGCAATAAAATGTTGTATTCAATCGGAGTGAGCTTTACTTCTTCTCCGTCTACAGTAACCTTCTTTAGGTCATTGTTCATAACCAGACCTTTTGCCTCATAAATCTCTTCTCCTGGTGCATTTCCTCCATTGGAAAGCACTGTTGCCCGGCGAAGCTGGGATTTTACTCTTGCTACCAGCTCTAATGGATTGAAAGGCTTTGTAACATAATCATCTGCCCCTACATTTAATCCTAAGATCTTGTCTGCATCCTCTGTTTTCGCAGATAAAATAATAATTGGAATACTGCTTTCCTTGCGAATCTGCAAAGTTGCCCGGATTCCATCCAACTTCGGCATCATAACGTCAATCACTACCAGATCTACTTCTTCTTTCTCTAAGACTGCCAGAGCTTCTTCACCATCATATGCCTTAATTACATCATAGCCTTCCTGCATTAAATATATTTCAATAGCTTCTACAATTTCTTTATCATCATCACATACTAAAATTGTCATTTTCATCCTCCTGTTTTCTAAAATATGGATCAAATTTTAAATCTGCCGAATTCGCAAATACAAATTTACCCCGGATTCTGAATCTATTGTATCAGATATCCGGGGTAATAAAACTTAATTCTTTTTTAATTTCTTTGAAAAATATATGTATATTATGTATTTTAATTTGGATAAGCTAGTCCAAGCTGGTCACAGATTGCATAGGCTTCTTCCACAGTTTCCGCCGGTGCTATCACTACATATTCCTGATCACTGTCAACTAGACCTGTATCAAGTATGAACACATTACGCTTCTTATTTGTATATAACCACCCGAATTCTTCTTTATCCTTGGAATCAAAATGCGTAATATATCCTCCGAGTATATAACTCCACTCTTTATCCGTAACAAAATCTATACTTATATTCCACCTGTCAGCTGCCTTGGTATGCTCTAATGCATCAACCTGAATTTCTCCTTTAAATGATTCTGAATAGCCAGTTACTCTCTTCTTTGACCATTCGCCGTTGATAGAAAGGGTGGTATATTCGATATTGTCTGTCCCCTTTTGAAACATAACTGCTGGTACTGTTGTCTGTTCCTGGATTTTTACAGGAGTAAACAGATATAAAAGTACTCCGACTACAACGGTTGCAACGCAGATAACTACAATTAGTATCATTCTTTTCTTAAATTTCATCGTAATGTCCCCCTTTCATTCGTCATACAGAAATCATAAACTTATATGTGTTGCTTTTTCAAACTTATTTCTCTACCTTCTTCCCACCAAATCCTTTCCAGAATTTGTGTCCCTCTTCTGGCTTCTCTTCTTTTTCTTCTTCTTTCTGATTTGCTTTTTCCTGCTCTTCTTTCCAGCGAAAATAGTCTGCATCCAGGTCTACCTTTATTTCCGGAAGTTTTGTTTCTGGAATTTTCTCTGTTATTTCCTTGGATTCTGGGTTCTTCACCGCCTCAGAAGCATCCTTATTCTCCAGAGATTTCTGGTTTTTTGATACTTTTGTGGAATCTTCTTCCTTTAATTTTTTGTCGGAACTTATTTCTTCCGCCTCATCCTCCAAAGAAATTCCATGACTTTCAAAATACTCTTTATTGATCTTAATCTCCGTCATACGGTTGGCATAAATAGAAGGTTCCTTGCGAACTGGTTTTCCTTCTTTTTCCTCTTTTTCCTTCTGAATTTGCTTATTACGCTCTTCAATCAGCTTTAAGTATTTTTCTGTATCTACCAAATCCTGAAGCTGGGACTTTAATTCGGACTGATTACTTCTGATTAGCCGTTCCTGCTCCTTTAATTTTTCTTCCATATCCTGATAGATTTTTTTCAAAGAAGCTCTTGTATCCCTCATGATTGTCTGAGTTCCGTTTAAAGCTTCATCTGTATACATAACGGAAGCCGCATAAATATCTTCTGCCTTTCGACTGGCGTCCCAAATAATCTCGTCTCCCCGTTTTCGAAAATCACGTTCAGCCTTATCACGGCTGCGCAACGTCATTTCGTATTCTTCCATCATGGCATACATACATTTGTTCAATTCTTTTAAAAGCTCCAGCATAACCTCTTTATCCACAATTACCTTAGTAGGCTGACTTGGATAAACTTCACTTTTTGAAAGCATTACATGAAGGCTTCTTAAAATTTTCTCTGTTCTGTCTTGTGCACCCATACTAATCTTAAATCTCCACTAACTCATATTGATCTGTACCAAGACCTATTTTTACTCCATGAGCCACACAGCTCTTCCAATTGGTGTCTGGATGTGTCATATGGAAATGGTCTTTATGGCAATCACATTCCTCATGTTTATGTACCTGTTCAGAAAGTACGCTTCCTTGTAAAACTGGCTGTTTGTTGCAAAGATCCGCACATGCCTGATCTAAGGCCACTGGGTCAAAAGAAGCCAACATTCCCACATTTGGAATGATTGGAATATCATTTTCTGAATGACAATCGCAGTTCGGAGACACATCACAAATCAGTGAAATGTGAAAACACGGACGATTCTGGCAGATTGCTTTACTGTATTCTGCAATCTTGCAATTCATAATATCGTTGGAATCTCCAAAAGTAGCGCAAACTGCATCTTTTGGACAAGCAGCAATACAGCGTCCACAGCCTACACATTTATTATGATTGATCGTTGCTTTTCCATCTACAATTTCTGGTCCTTCGTGAGCACAGATTCTTGCACAAGCACCACAGCCGATACAGGCAGACTGTTTTACATATGGTTTTCCTTCGCTGTGCATCTCCATTTTTCCGGCTCTAGAACCTCCTCCCATACCAATATTCTTAAGAGCTCCTCCAAAACCGGCCATTTCATGACCCTTGAAATGAGTCAGGGAAATGAAGATATCCGCATCCATAATTGCCTGACCGATTTTTGCTTCTTTTACATAATCTCCATCTACAGGAACCAGGGTCTCATCCAATCCCTTTAATCCATCTGCAATAATGACCTGACATCCAGTACTTAATGGAGAAAATCCATTCACATAAGCAGTATCCAGATGATCCAGGGCATTTTTCCTGCTACCTACATATAAAGTATTGCAGTCTGTAAGAAATGGCTTTCCACCACATTCCTTAACCAGATCTGCTACTACCTTCGCATAATTTGGTCTTAAAAAAGCCAGATTTCCATATTCTCCAAAATGCAGTTTGATTGCTGTAAATTTATCCTGAAAATCAATCTCCTTCATACCTGCAGTAATGCAGAGCCTTCTTAATTTCTGAAGAAGATTCTCGTTTCCACTTGTTTTAAAACTGGTAAAATATACTTTTGCCTTTTCCATTTGCCCTACCTCCTTTATGTCCATTATCCACAATCACCTGTAGTAGTTTTAATACCGCCGGATGATGTAGGTCATAAATATTATCCAGTTTCTGATTCTGTCTGTCAATAGCCAGAGTATATTGAGTCATCTGATTCTCCTTTTTTCTGATGGAACAGCTTTTAATATAGATATTTTTTTATTAGATCTTCTACTTGTTTTTTTTCTGCCAGTTCCTCTGAAAATGCACTGGCGCTCCCAGTACATATACCATATGCAAGAGCTTCTTTATAATCATTATTTTTCAAATATCCATATAAAAAGCCCGCTACCATAGAATCTCCAGCTCCTACGGAATTTATAACTTTTCCTTTCGGGGCTTCTGCTCGAAATTCCTGTCCATCTTCTGTTACCAGCACAGCTCCTTCTCCTGCCATGGAAACCAGAACATTTTTTGCACCTTTTTCTCGAAGTTTTTTCGCATATTCTATTACCTGATCTTTTGTTTTTATCTCTACTCCGAAGATTTCTTCCAGCTCATGGTTATTTGGTTTAATCAAAAAAGGATAGTAAGGAAGTACGTTCAATAAAAGCTCTTTCGTTGCATCCACCACCACCATAAGATTTTTCTCTTTTAGATAATCCATAATATCCATATAAATTGACTTTGGCATCATATCCGGAATACTTCCAGCCAGAACCAGAATGTCTCCTTGTTTTAAAGAATCCAGTTTTTCATATAATTTCTTTATATTTTCTTCTGTAATTTCTGGTCCTTTTCCATTAATCTCTGATTCTTCTTCTGAGCGCAGCTTTACATTTATTCGTGAAATTCCTTCCTGAACTTTAATAAATTCTGCTTCAATTCCTTTTTCCTGAACTTTGCGAATGATTTCTTCTCCTGTAAAACCTGCGGAGAATCCAAAAGCAGTATTTTTTACTCCTAGATTACTGAGTACTATGGATACATTAATTCCCTTTCCGCCTGGATACATCAGTTCCTTTGATGTCCTGTTTACCATACCCATCTTAAAATGATCTACTGAAACAATGTAATCTAAAGATGGGTTAAATGTTACTGTATATATCAATTTTGTTTCCTCCTGGTCTTTTATCTAATTAGTAATTCTCGAAAAATTAATGTAATAATAGTAAATCTCTCAAATATATTCTATCATATTTCTTAAATTTTCAATATAAAAAACGAGACTGTCGAAACAGCCTCGAATTTCTAATACCATATTCCATACTTTGCTATGCCAGCATCCAATCTATAATAAAAACTTGCTTATCACAGGTATTTTTACTAATTTCCAGCACTCTCATATTTACTGATACCATAATTGAAATATCCATATGCGATAACCCAACACACTACTGCAATGATGCACTCCAATCCAATGGTTGAAAATGCACTTTTTTCAACAAGGAAATAACTTGCTGCAAAATAAGCTACAAACCCAAATGGGATAATGTAAGTCAAAATGAACTGGATCGGTTTTGCGTAAATTTCAATCGGGTATTTCGCAAAATCTGCCATTTCATAAGCTACCTGTAAAAATGGACCACTTCTTTTTACCCAGAAAGACATCGTTGCAAAGAATAATTTGATAGATGTATAGATGACTGCTCCAGCTAAAATTGATACAAAAAACAGGGCGATATGTACTCCATCAATAATCAAAATTCCTTTTGAAATGGAAATTACTACCAAAATTATTCCTACCAACAATTCTCCTAAAGCATCCGGCTGAAGTTTCTCAGCGATTACCTGAAAAAACACATTCATTGGTCGGAGCATATACTGATCAAACTCTCCAGTTACAACCTTCCACCATGCCACTTTCCAGATATTATCTGTTAATAAGTGATCAATTCCTCTCGGTAGCTGTGCAAAACCATAGATAAAAATCAATTGGTCCAAAGTCCATCCCTGTAAAGAAGGAATCTGTTCAAAGATTAAATATAAGAATGCAATTCCTGTTACCTGAGTAAAGAAGAATCCGAATAATCCCATTAAAAAATCAACTTTTGACTGCAGAACTACTTTTATGAACTGGGCAATCAGGACTTTATATAGCCTAAAATATCTTTTTAAATTTTCCATAACATCATCCTCCCAGTACAACCAGTCTTTTTGTTACTTTTCTCCAGATCAGGCTTCCCAATGCGTAAAGAATTGCAATCCAAATGACCTGTCTTGCCAATACAAACATTAACTCACTTCCTGAATACTTTCCCAGATATATCATTACCGGGGTATACACCATAGAAGAAAATGGAAGAAAGTCAAATATTCTCTGAAATACTTCCGGGAAAAAGGATAGAGGTATCAATTGTCCTGTCAGGAAAGAAAGTATTGCTGACTTTACCATCTGTAATCCAAAGATATATGTTGTGAAAAAAGCAATCATGCCAAAGCAGAAATCAAATAATACGTATATGAAAAAACTAAATATGGCACTACATAAATACAGTAAAATATTAATCATTCCTGTAAATGGCTCATGCAATACAAAACAACTGTAAAGTTCTACACCGATCCATACAAAAACTCCTGGTACAAGGAATTGATATACAGATGATCCGATTCCCTTAAAAATCAAACTAAATCGATAATCAATGGGCTTAATCAAGTTCATTGCCACAGTTCCTTTTATTACATCGTCACTTATTTCTTCTGAAATAGAAATCTTTACAATGGAAGAAGTTACATAAGTCATAAATACATATACAACCATTTCATTCTGGGTCAGTCCGCCTAGAGATGCTCCATCTGCACTCCCATAAATGGCATTCCATAAATAATAACTGATAAAAGAACCAAACAAACTACAAAATACAAATAAATAAAAAGCTCCTTTATAAGCTAAATTTCTTTTTATTTCATTTCCTGTAAAAGGGAGGTAAGTCTTAAAAAATTTCTTCATACTTAATTCCCCCTATTCTGCTGCATCCTCAGCCTGAAACTGATGATTATAAATTTCCTTTACGATTTCTGCTAATTCTGTCTCCTGAATCTGGATATCTTTAACCTCTGTCACTTCCATAATTGCTGCAATAATGTCTGAAATCTGAATCTCATTTTTCTGGAAAGTGATTGTGAACTGGTTCTTCTCTTCATCAGTCGTTACCTGATATGTACCTTCTTTTGTATGAAGCTTCTGACTCCAGTTAATCTTCTCTGCTTCTTTTATCTGACGCAATTCCATGGTAACTTTACGGGTTTTTCCATAGGTATCTTTTAACTCCTGCAGACCTCCGTCATAGATTTTCCGTCCTTCATCAATAATAATAATTCGGTTACACAGCTCTTCAATATCACCAATATCATGAGTAGTAAGAATAACTGTAGTCTTATATTTTTGATTGATATCCTTGATAGCCTGGCGGATCTTATCCTTTACTACCAGATCCAGACCAATGGTCGGCTCATCCAAATAAAGTACCTTTGGATTATGTAATAATGCGGCTCCTAAATCAGCCCTCATTCTCTGTCCTAATGACAGCGTTCTTACAGACTGATCAAAGAAATCTGGTAATCCTAGCACTTCATTTAAAAATTTCATTCTCTCTTCATACTCTGCATCAGAAACATTATAGATTTCTTTTAAAATCGTAAAAGATTCTGATAATGGAAGATCCCACCAAAGCTGGGTTCTCTGTCCGAATACTACACCAATATTTTGTGCATTTTCCATTCGATTTTTACTTGGATTAATTCCATTTACCACGCACTCTCCTTTAGTTGGCCGAAGAATTCCTGTCATCATCTTTATTGTAGTAGATTTTCCTGCTCCATTACTTCCGATATATCCAACGATTTCTCCCTTAGCTATATCAAAGGAAATATCATCTACCGCTGTCTTATGAACCTTCTCCCTTGAAAAAAGTCCTTTAACTGCACCTTTTAATCCAGGATACTTCTTCGCTGATACAAATTCTTTCGTTATGTTCTTTACCTGAATCATTTTAATCCCCTTTCATAACTAAAATTAATTACAAACATTTGTTCTCCTATGGGTTTTATTCATAATTATATCTAGTTTTTTCATTTATGCAAGTATTTTTTTACAAAAAGTTTATTTTTATAACTTCTTAAAGCATTGCCTAAGGGAAAAGTCAAAAAAAAAGAGTTCTTATTGAACTCTTTTTAGAGGTGACTGCCGGATTTGAACCGGCGATGACGGTGTTGCAGACCGGGGCCTTACCACTTGGCTAAGTCACCAGATATATAATTCTTTTCAATTGTAGCAAAGACTTTTTTCCACGTCAAGCTCTTCTTGAAAAATGACTCCAACGGGAATCGAACCCGTGTTACCGCCGTGAAAGGGCGATGTCTTAACCGCTTGACCATGGAGCCTTGTATATAATAAAAAACTCCCCGAGTAGGGCTCGAACCTACAACAACTCGGTTAACAGCCGAGTGCTCTACCATTGAGCTATCGAGGATTAATAAAGGTATATACCTTCAAAACTTCATACAGATTTGAGAAACTTCTTTTTGATCAAGCCCTCGACCGATTAGTAACAGTCAGCTCCACATGTTACCATGCTTCCACCTCTGCCCTATCTACCTTGTAGTCTTCAAGGGGTCTTACTTCCTCTTGGGAAGGGATATCTCATCTTGAGGGGGGCTT
>JBGVLD010000079.1:0-16976 GCA_045124075.1 Agathobacter sp. | reverse complement strand
ATTATCAGATACTCCGTACTCTGATTATATTGCTACAGATCAGGGCGCTCAAGTTGTTGCCAATAAGAATGGTTGGCATGTATTTGGAATTAATGCGGAGGCAGATGAAGTTCTTGGTATTAAAGAGGACACTTATTCCATTCGAATTGCAAGACATATGCAGAATGTAAAGGCCATTCTTATAGCAGATGTCAGCCTGAACTTCGTAAGAAGTGCGATGGCTTCTGTGGATCCTGGAGAAGGAGGATATGTAGCTTTAATTACGGGGGATGGAGCGGAACTTTATTCCGACGCAGAGCTAGAACTGGAAGAGCCAATGTTCTTTGGCCGGGAACATTATAATATTACAATGGCATCTGGAGAGGAATCTGGAACCAGTGAGATTACAATTAATGGTAAAGATTATTTATACATATATAGTAGGCTGTCTATAGGGAATGTTTGTGCAGTAACTTTGATTCCGTCAGAGCGGATTTTAGAGCAGACAAAAGAAATTCAGCAGATCTCTATAGGTCTTACTCTTGTGGCAGCAGTCATAGCAATTGGTTTAGGATTACTGATGTCCAGACAGATGTCAGGAACCATTACATACATCCTGAATCAGCTTAATAAGGTGGCAAATGGAGATTTAACAGTTCATCTGGTTACGAAGAGTAAGGATGAATTTGGCCAACTTTGTAAAGGTGTCAACAGTACTGTGGAACATATGAAGGGCTTGATAACGAATGTCAATGAAGTCAGTGTTCAGGTCAATGATGCAGCGACATATGTAACAGAAGCTTCCGAGACATTTATGCATACTGCCAATGACATTCAGAAAGCAATTTCTGAAATTGAAGTTGGTGTGAATAAGTTAGACAGTGGTTCTGAGGACTGCTTAAATCAGATGGATTCTCTTTCTGGAAAGATTAGCAATGTAAGTGAGAATGCAAATGAAATTGGTAAGCTGACTTCTAGTACCGGAGAGACTATTAACTCTGGTATTACATCAGTACAGGGATTGACCAGCAGTGCAGAATCTACCACTAAGATTACTCAAAGTGTAATTGTAGCAATCGAAGAATTAGAGAGTAAATCCAAATCTATTAATACGATTATTGCAGCCATTAATGATATTGCAGAACAGACGAACCTTCTTTCCCTGAATGCTTCTATTGAAGCTGCAAGAGCCGGTGAGGCAGGACGAGGATTTGCAGTAGTAGCAGAAGAAATCAGAAAACTCTCTGATCAGTGTCTTGCTTCCGCAGCCCAGATTGGAAAGATTGTAGCAGAGATCGTTGGAAAAACTGGTGAAGTAGTTAAGATTGCAAAGGAGGCAGAAGATGTAGTATCCAGTCAGGCTGGAGCAGTAGCAGAAACAACCCAGTCCTTTAGAGATATTGATGAGAAGGTAGCTTCTCTTCTGAAAGCATTGGATACTATCTCAGCAAATGTATCTGACATGAGCAGCGCCCGTACAGAGACGCTGGACGCAATCGAAAGTATTTCTGCAGTTTCTGCAGAAACCGCAGCATGTTCTTCTTCTGTATATACAACTGCAGGAACTCAGTTGGAAGCAATTGGGGAATTGGATCAAGCGGCTACTCAGCTTCGTGAAAAGGCAGATAAGCTGGTCGAAATGCTTGGAAACTTTACAATTTAGAAGGTTTCTTGAAAACAGGTACTTTTGTACCATTGCCTAAAATCTGGTACTTTGTTATACTAAAAACACAAGATATTGTATTTTGACAGGAATTAAATACAGCTAAGGGGGCAATGTCTTTGAATATAAGGGTAACAGGGAGGCAGATAATGGAGCAGCAGATTTTAAATAAAGTTCGGGCATCCGTTCGTCAGCAGTGTGGAAATCGAGTTGTAATTCAGTTAGACAGAGGTCGCAACAAAGTCGATATCCAGGAAGGTGTAATACAGGGAGCATATCCAAGTGTATTTACGGTTTTAGTAGATGACGAGAGAGAGGAGAATCCACCTCAGCTCATGTCATTTAGCTATACAGATATTATTACAAAAGATATTCGTATGAAGCTTTGCTAATAAGATGCATAAAATCCCTTCTCTTTGAATATGTATTTATACAGAGTTCAAAGAGGAGGGATTTTTTTGGATTTTATCAGACAGACTATAAAACGGAATAATCAGAGAGGAAAAGGTTATTCCCAGATTACCTTAGAAGATGATTACATTGTGCCTGATGTGAAACCAGATATGGCAAGAATCATACATACACAAGGAAAAATGCAGATTGACGAGAGTAAGATTTCAAACCAGTCTTTGTGGATTAGTGGAAGACTGAATTTTGTGGTGCTCTATCGCAGTGAGGATGAAAATAAGAAATTGGATGCGACTATTGGCAGTATTCCATTTCAGGAAAAAATATTAATGGATGACTTGGAGGATCAAGATACCATTCGAGTGAAAGGTCAGGTAGAGGATATTACTTCTTCTATGATCAATTCCAGAAAAATGGGAATCAGGGCAGTTGTAAATCTGGAAGCGGTAGCAGAAAATACGGAAGATGTGGAAATGACTTTGGGAATGGAACAGGGAAGAAATTATGAGCAGAAATTCTCCCGAAAGAATCTTATGATTATGACGGAGAATCGGAAAGATCTTCTGCGCATCAGAAAAGAGTCTGACCTTCCAGGAAGCAAGCCCAATATGGACGAAGTGATCTTTACAAGTGCAGATATTCGGAATCTGGAGCAAAATTCCACTAATGACGGAATTATGGTACAGGGAGAAGCTTATGTATGCGTGATTTATCGCTGCAGAGAGGATGAACAGGCAATTTGTTATGAGACTATGATTCCATTTAATGGAAAGGTGGAAAGCGAAGGTACGGACCAAAAGGATATCTATTGGTTGGATATTACTCCAACTTCTGTGGAAGTAGAAGCCAGAGAGGATTATGATGGAGAATTGCGTACTATTGGCATGGAATTAACTTTTGATGTGCAGTTAAAAGTTTGGAAGGAGCAGGAAATAGAGATTCTAGAAGATTTCTATTCTCTGGAAAAACAGGTACTTCCAGAAAAGGAAAATGTCTGGTTAGAAGAACTATTGGTAAAAAATCAGGCAAAACTTAGATTGGGGGATACGTTCAAATTGGAAAACACCAAGGAGAAAATGCTTCAGATTTGTTGTTATCGGGGAGACGTGACCATTGAAAGCATAAAAAACGAAAATGGAGGATTATTTGTAGAAGGATTTTTAAAAGTACACATACTCTATCTGACCAGTGATGAGTATATGCCGATGGGGCACCACGAGGCTTTTTTACCAATTGAACAATTAATCGAGGTACCGAATTCTGAAAATCTGGGTTGGTACGATTTGCGGACAGATATTCAGCAGCTTCAGGTTAATCTTTTAGATGGTATGGAATACGAAGTAAAGGCAACTGTAAATATATCAATCATCGCCTTTGAAGATGTCTGCATTGAAAAGATCCTGACTGCTGAAGAAGCACCTTTGGATATGGAAAAATTGCAGAACCAGCCAGGATTTGTCGGGTATGTAGTACAGGAAAATGAGAGTCTTTGGAATATTGCAAAGAATTATCATACTACAGTAGATCATATTATGAAGACCAATAATTTAAAAGAAAAAGAGATTCCAAGAGGAAGTAAAATTATAATTGTGAAAGAAATTGCTTCTTAATACGTATTTAGTGTTAGAAAAGGAACCGCATTGGTTCCTTTTTTGTAATTCTTAAAATTTTGTAATATTTGTAATTTCAAGAAAAAACCAGTGGAAAAAAACTGTGTTTTGTGCAACAATATAAATGACTATGAGAAAAAATGGGAGGATTTATATGAATTTCTTATCAAGATACGGAAAATGTGGAAAACGAGTAGTTTCAGCAGCATTAGTAGCTTCTCTGGCTCTTTCCATGCCGGTGCTTAGCGAAATGGGAAGAGAGGGAGCTTTGGGATCAGCTAAGGCTTACGCATCTTCTTACAGCGAGCAGAAGCAGGACGCAATCGATAAGAAGAATGAAGCACAGGAGCAGAAGGATAAGGCACAACAGAACTTAGATAAGACAAAACAGGAGATGGAGAATATTGAAAATGAGCAGCAACAGTTGGAAGGGGAAATTCAGACGGCTCAAAAACGGCTTCAGACACTGTTAGCAGATCAGGAAGAGTTAAAAGTGGCAATGGAAGATACTCAGGCCAGAATCAATCAGGCCAATATAGATCTGGAAGAAGCAAGAGAAGAAGAAGCTCAGGGATATGAGTCTATGAAGCTTCGGATTCAGTATATGTATGAGAATGATGCAGAAAGTTCTCTCTGGACTACAATTATTGAGTCAAAAGGAATCGCAGATATGCTCAACCGCATTGAATATATGAATGATATCCATAGCACAGACCGACAATTAATGAATCAATACGCGGCGGCAGTAGAAGAGGTAGAGAATCTTACCATTGCATTGCAGAATGAAATGGATAACTTAAGAAACCAGATGGAGGAGTATCAGAATAAGCAAGGTCAGGTAGAGACTCTGATTGCGGAATTAGAAACGAAACAGGACAAAAATGATGTCCTTCTTGCTACTGCAAAAAATAAAGCTGCGGAATATGAGCAGACAATTTCTGAGCAGGGAAGAATTATTCAGCAACAGGAAGCAGAAGCAGCTAGACTGGCACTCCTGGAAGAGCAGGAAAGACAGCAGAGTCAGAATAACAACAGCAGTGGAAACAGCGGAAGCAGTTATGATGGTGGTGGTGCAGGTGCCAGTGGACTGGGGAATGCAGGATATCTGACAGATCCGAATGCAGATCCGGACTTTACTGGTAGTGTTACAGGAGACGAATTGGTAGCTTTTGCTCTTCAGTTTATTGGAAATCCATATGTATGGGGAGGAAATAGTCTGACCAACGGTGTTGACTGTTCCGGATTTGTACATGAAGTATATGAACATTTTGGGTATAACCTTCCACGATATTCCCAGTCCTTCAAGACAGTAGGACAGCCCGTAAGTTTGCAGAATATTAAAGCCGGAGATATTGTAGTATATCCAGGTCACGTGGCAATATACATAGGAAATGGTAAGATTGTAGAAGCGCAGTCCACCAAGGCTGGAATTACCTGTAACCGTTCCGTACAGTGTCATACCATTACTGCAATTCGAAGAGTTTTATAATCAAAAGAGCTCATAATAATTTTAGTTATAGAAAGTTTATCTGAATAAAGATAAGCGTAGGAGGAAACAAATTATGCAGATGGAAAAGTAATCAACCAGGTGGTTGCGAAACTTTGTCAGTAAGCGTAAGATTTTGTTTATAAACAAAGGATAACATTATGAAGAATTTTTTTAAAAGCAAATATCTGATTACCATTTGTCTGGCACTGATTCTTCTTATTATGATTTTAATATCGCAAGGCAATTATGAAAGAAAGAAGAGTCTTGTATACAATGAGTCCTTGGAGATGACTGCGGCAGAGGTAAATGGAGTGACTCTAACCCTGGCAGATGTAGCATTTTATGTATACTACGAAGAGAATGAGGTAGATAAGCAGGCAGTTGTGTATAATGCAGATAATCCAAATGAATATTGGGGTTCCTATACGGACGGACAATTCATCAAATTAGCGGCAAGAAATGCGGCTATACAGATGGCAATTCATGATGAGATATTCTATCAGATGGCAATGAAGGAAGAGATTATATTATCTGAGGAGGAACTCTCTTCTCTTGCTAATAACCAGACGGATGTGTGGTCTGATATGACGGAAGATGGGAAAGAGAAGCGGCTTGGAGTGTCGAAAGAGCAGGTTGATAAGACGCTGGAAAAGATGGCCTATGCTCAGAAGTATCAGACTATCTATGCGCTGAGTTTAAATGCATCTTATGAAGATTACAATTTTGCCAGGGAACAATATGAGGCTTTACTGGAAGAACAGGATTACAAAATTAATAAGGATGTCTGGGAACGGATTCCTTTTGGAAAAGTAACATTAGATTATGAGGTAGAAGAATAAAATGGCAGTAAAAATTGGAAGAAATGAACCATGCTGGTGTGGCAGTGGGAAAAAATATAAGACTTGTCACGCTGTATTTGATGATAAACTGGCTCAATTGGCTTCTCAGGGACATATTGTTCCTCCAAGAAGTATTATCAAAACTCCAGAGCAGATTGCTGGAATCAAGGAAAGTGCAAAAATTAACATTGCAGTGTTAGATTACATAGAGGAACATATTCATGCAGGTATGAGTACTGCGGAAATTGACAAGATTGTATATGATATGACAACAAAGATGGGAGGGATTCCTGCCCCACTGAACTATGAGGGATATCCATATAGTGTATGCACTTCGGTAAATGATCAGGTATGTCATGGTTTCCCATCAGAAAATGTGATTTTAAAAGATGGGGATATTATAAACGTGGATTGTTCCACCATTTTAAATGGATATTTTTCTGATTCTTCCAGAATGTTCTGTATCGGAGAAGTTAGTCCGGAAAAGAAGAAATTGGTTCAGGTAACAAAAGAATGTGTAGAGCTTGGATTAAAAGAAGTAAAACCATGGGGATTTTTAGGAGACATGGGTCAGGCAGTACACGATCATGCATTTGCCAATGGGTACACGGTAGTCAGAGAAATTGGCGGTCATGGAGTTGGACTGGAATTCCACGAGGAGCCTTGGGTGGGATATAATTCCAAACGAGGAACAGAAATGGTTATGGCACCGGGAATGATATTTACTATTGAGCCCATGGTAAATATGGGTAAAGTAGATATTTATATTGATGAAGAAAACGACTGGGAAGTTTATACCCAGGATGGAAAGCCTTCTGCCCAGTGGGAAATTATGGTGCTCGTTACCAATGATGGAGCTGAGGTACTTTGTTGGTAAGGTTGCAAAAGATGAAGAGAGAAAAACAGCTTATTTCAGAAAAGAGCGTCAAAAAGAGAAAACGTTCCCGGATGTTTGGGCTGGTTGTTGCGATTGACATCATACTTTTATTCTTGTTAATCTGTTCTGGTATTTCCTATGCAAGAGATTACACTCCGGCAACGCAGACTGCCAAGACAGCCATGTACGGAGAGGGGAATCTACTGGTAAAAGAAACGGATGACTATCTCTATTTTTCCAATGAAAAGGAAAAAGAAGAAACCACGGGGATTCTTTTTTATCCTGGCGGAAAGATAGAAGAAGATGCTTATGCACCACTTTTGACAGAACTGGCAGAAGAGGGCTATGAAGTTTATCTGGTTTGTATGCCTTTGAAACTGGCGGTGCTCAATAAGGATGGAGCTCAGGATATTATAAAAGAACATCCGGAAATTGAGCATTGGGTCATGATGGGGCATTCTCTGGGAGGTGCCATGGCAGCAAACTATACCGCAGAGCATCCGGAGGAGATAGAGGGGCTCATTCTTCTAGCTGCATACAGTACAGAGGATTTATCGGAATCAGAAGTATCGGTGCTTTCTATTTATGGAACAGAAGACGAAGTGTTAAATATGAAAAAATATCAAGAGAATTTTTCGAATCTTCCAGAAAATACCATAGAATATGTAATTGAGGGCGGCAATCATGCTAATTATGGTTACTATGGTGAACAAAAAGGCGACGGTGCAGCTGAGATTTCCAGAGAAGAGCAGATTCAACAGGTTATGGATCAGATCATTGCATGGCAGGAAAACTAAAGGAGAAAAAATGAAGGGTTGTATTACGACATTCTCAAAAGTCCGGTTCAATGTGTTAAATCCGGAGCAGGGGGATATTTTGATTGAAGACATTGCTCATGCATTGTCTCTTATGACGAGAGCTAATGGACATTTTTCAGAATTTTTTTCTGTAGCTCAGCACAGTATACAATGTGCAAAAGAAGCAATTGCCAGAAATTATGTACCACAGGTAGCGCTGGCCTGTCTGCTTCATGATGGCAGTGAGGCATATTTATCTGACATTACCAGACCAGTGAAGCAAAATATGGTCATGTATCTTCAAATCGAAGAGCAGCTACAAAATGCTATTTTTGAGAAGTTTCTTGGGAACGTTCCCAAAGAAGAAGAGGCTTTTCTAATCAAGCATATTGATGATGCCTGTCTTTACTATGAGTTCAAGCATTTTATGAATGAACCGATTATGTTGCAGGAGCCCATTATGATGAGTGAACCTGTTTATGATTTTGTTCCAATGAAGGAAGTGGAGCAGGAATTTTTACAGCTTTTCCATCAGCTTACAGAAGAGATAAAGGAGCAGAAAAAATAAATGTCGGTACGTATTTTTGTAATGACTCATAAAGAATTTAACGAACCTGACGATCCAGCTTACGTCCCACTTCATGTGGGACGTAAGTCGTATTTGGAGAGGAAAATAAAAGAGAAGGAAAATATTTCACAAGATGCAGTCTTTTGTAGGAAATTGAAAGTTAGCAGACTTCTGTCTTACCTGGGAGATGATACCGGAGATCATATTTCTGATAAGAACTGTTATTACAGTGAACTTACTGGCCTGTACTGGGTCTGGAAAAATGTAACAGATGTGGATATCGTGGGAAGCTGTCATTACAGGCGATATTTGATCAATTCTGTTGGAAAAGTTCTAACCTGTCAGGAAATTACCCATATTTTAGAGAGTCATGATCTGATCACTACAAAGAATCTGCAGTTAAATTACTCTTACTATGAAGGTTTTTCCCATAATCATAAGCAGTACTATCTGGATGAGACTGCTAAAGTAATTAAAGAACTGTATCCAGAAGACTATCCCATCTATGAGAAGCTGGTGCATGAAAAGCACACTTATTTTGGCAATATGATCATTGCAAGAAAAGAAGTGTATGACGAATATATGAAATGGATGTTTCATATTTTACAGACATTGGAAGATCGGATTGTCATTGAAGAGGAGGATTCCTACCACCGCAGAATTTTCGGATTCATCTCGGAATTTCTCCTTCTTGTGTGGGTGGTCTGCCGAAAAAAGTCTGTCTATGAATGCATGGTGGGCATGCTGGGAGAGAAGGCAGAAACTGCAGAGATAAAGCACAGGCTGGGGGAATATTTTGCCAGAGGGGATTATGAGGGGGCGAAGGAATTTTTCCTGGATGCCCGCCAAAAGCGTCCGGATATCTTAATGGAGGCTTCGGATATTACGGGCGAGCTTCATTTATGTATGCAAATTATTGCAACAGCAGGACTCGAACAGCAGTGCTATGGCACCAACATATTAGATAAAACCCGGGATTATCGGGAACTAATGCATTGGTGCAATGAGCTGAACCGCTATTCCATTGGAATTTTGCGGGGAGAAGATGTCTCAGATTTAAAACTCTGGGTAGAGAGCCAGAGAATCACTGAGGTGGCGAAAAAAGTGTCTATGGACATGTTCCGGGGAAAAGCGGAGTAATTTTTTAAACAGATTATACTGTAGTATTTACCCCGTTAATAGTGGCATGTTCATTTTCAGCCATTGGAATTACAAGGCATTTCTGGCCATTAATGGTCTGAGAAGAAATCTGGGAAGCTTTCTCAGGTTTGACACGGAGAACAACATCATAGGTCTTGGTCTCGGCAATGTAGTTGTCGATTTCCTCCTGTTTCTCAATGAGCTGCTGGGTACGCTCTTCCAGCTGAGTGTTTTTTTCTTCCAGCTGGGTGTTTTTCTCATCTAGGGTTTTGGTGAGAACTCCCACCTGGTCTTCCAGACCAATCTTTTCCAGACGGATGGCATTCTGGGCAAGGGCTTTGGCGTCAATGACATGCTCTGCCACAGGAGGCTTATCTCCGAATACTTCATCAATGGATTTTTCAATGCGGTTTACTTTCTCCTCTGGAATATCACTTTCCGTTAAGAGTTTTACCACAGTGTCTTTATCCAGCAGAAAGGCATCTTCTTCATCGTCATGAGTCTCCTCGTATTCTGTGATCATATCACTTAAGTTCTGCTGAATATCCATCATGAAATCTTCTGTATTTTCATCATCTGCTCCCAATACATTTCTGACAATAGAATGAAATGCCATTTTCTGCTCGGTAGCAGTACGTTCTACGCCACAGCCCAGGCCATTTGCCATGAATTCGGAATGAGGTTCTTTGGTGTTCTTGGTGTAGAATAGGGTGGAGTGAATATCAGTGCTCCGGTCATTGAAGGCTGGGAATAAAAAGGCGGTGTCTGGTGCCCCTACTACCCAGTCTCTAATACGGGAGCCAATCCGTTGTTCATCTTCTCTGTAGCCCAATCCCGGTTTGGAAAGATTCACAGGGCAAATGGCACAGATCAAATAGTCAAATACTTCTTCTGATTCGTCCAGATCATCATTATCTTTTGTACGGGTCATAACGTCATAGGCGTCATGGAACACTACAATGAGATAATTTCCAGCGTGGTCATAGGTGTCAATGATCAGATCATAGTAGGTCTCAAGGAGAGCTTCGTCTTCCAGTTTGGTGTCACGAAGCGCCATCAGAATCTGCTGTCTTCCTCCTACTTCTTCCTCTTCGATCGGGAAAGAAAGGTTAAGCAGGTTATTTCCCAAAGTACCGGAAAGAGCTTTATTAGCAATTTCCAGATATTTATAAAATTCTTCTTCTTCCAGATTTAAGAATTTGCTGCCAAATTTGCAGATCTTATTATGGTTTCCATCTACGTAGCAGCCACAGAGTCTTGTAAAAGAAGCATCCTCTTTTTTGAAACGGCGTTTTAATTCTAAAACTTCTTTTTTGTTCATATGTATGTCCTTTCTATATGTAAATTATCATGAATGTTTTTGAATGTATAAAGAGAAAATTGTACATGAAATATATTATCACATTTTTCTCATAGGAACTAGGGAAAATATTTGGACTTTTCTTTCCAGGGACTAGAGAAAGCAGACGTAAAGTGGTAAAATTTCTTTTTATAATAGAACAGAACCATACTTCTAAAATCAAAGGAAAGGAATAAATATGGTAGTTGGAATTTTAGCCCATGTGGATGCGGGAAAAACCACACTCTCAGAGGCTTTATTATATCAAACAGGCCAGATCCGCTCTTTGGGACGGGTGGATCATCAGGATACTTATCTGGATATGGATGCTCAGGAAAAAGAAAGGGGAATTACCATCTTTTCCAAGCAGGCGAGAATTCAAACAGATGGATTGTGCATAACCTTACTGGATACACCGGGGCATGTGGATTTTTCGGCAGAAATGGAGCGGACCCTTCAAGTGCTGGATTATGCCATTTTGGTGATCAGTGGAACGGATGGAGTGCAGGGACATACCAGAACTTTGTGGCGACTGTTGAAACATTATGATGTACCGGCGTTTTTATTTATCAATAAAATGGATCTGGAGGGTGCCGACCAAAACAGGATCTTTGAACAGTTGAAGGGTGAACTGGGAGATGGATGTGTGGACTTTTCAGAAGAAAAGTTGGACTCCCAGAGGCTGGAAGAAATCGCTATGTGCGATGAGAAACTGTTGGATTCCTTTATGGAGACGGGAGAAATTTCTACAGAGGAGATAAGGCAAGGCATTGCAGAGCGAAAACTGTTTCCGTGTGTCTTCGGTTCAGCATTAAAACTGGAAGGGGTAGACCGGCTTTTAGAAGTGCTTAAGACCTATACAACAAAGAAATCCTATTCTGAGCAGTTTGGAGCGAGGGTATATAAAATTGGCAGAGATACCCGAGGCAACCGTCTTACCTATATGAAAATTATGGGGGGTGTACTAAAAATTAAAGACAGGATTTCCTATGATGAACTGGAGGAAAAGGCAGATCAGATCCGGTTGTATTCCGGGGAGAAATTTGAGGCTTGTGATGAGGTTTTAGCAGGAGAAGTCTGTGCCGTAACAGGACTTACCATGACTTATCCGGGGCAGGGACTGGGGGTCTGTGTGGAAGAAAAAGTGCCCGTATTAGAACCGGTGTTAAACTATCAGGTCTATCTTCCAGTAGAAGTAAATCCTGTGGAAATGTTCCATAAATTAAAACAGTTAGAAGAAGAAGACCCACAGCTTCATGTGGTGTGGAAAGAAGAATTAAAGGAAATTCACATGCAGATGATGGGGCAGGTACAGTTAGAGGTGCTGACCCGCCAGATTAAAGACCGGTTTGGAGTGGTAGTAGTCTTTGGACCGGGAAATATTGTGTATAAAGAAACGGTAGCAAAGACTGTGGAAGGCATGGGACATTTTGAACCATTGCGGCATTATGCAGAGGTTCATCTTCTTATGGAATCGGGAGAAACAGGAAGTGGAATACAGGTGTCTTCCTCCTGTAGTGAAGATGTATTGGACTTGAATTGGCAGAGATTGATTGCAACTCATATTCAGGAGAGGGAACACCCGGGGGTTTTGACAGGATCAGCTTTGACAGATGTAAAATTTACGATCCTGACAGGACGAGCCCACAATAAACATACAGAGGGAGGAGATTTTCGGCAGGCGACGTATCGGGCAATCCGCCAGGGATTAAAGTCCACAGAGTGTACTTTGTTGGAGCCTTATTATGCATTTACATTGGAGGTGCCTTCTGAAAACGTAGGAAAGGCTATGACGGATTTACAACAGCGGCATTGCCAGATTCTTCCATTGGAGTATAAAAGTGGTTTTAACGGGGATGTGGGTGTTTTAAAGGGAAGAGGACCAGTAGCATGCCTGCAGGATTATATGATGGAGGTTCACGCCTATACCAGAGGTATGGGACATCTGACATTGGAGCTAAGCGGCTATGATGTGTGTCATAACAGCGAAGAGGTCATTGAAAAAATCCATTATGACAGCGAAGAGGATACGGCAAATCCAAGCGCCTCTGTTTTCTGTGGTCATGGAGCGGGATTTTTAGTGCCATGGCACGAGGTGGAATCCTATATGCATATGCCGCGGGTCTATGATCCGGAAAAGGAAGCGAAACAGCAGGATGGGCATTTTTATGAAGTAGATGGCAGCAGTTTTCATGCGGGAAACATTCCGGGAAGAGCTCCGGAGGAAAAGAAGTTAAGTTCCTGGGAATTAGACAAAGAATTACAGCAGATCTATGCCAGAGAATTTGGGATGTCTAAAGAGGATGTGGAAGATCAGGAACGGCGTCGATGGATGAAGAAGAAGACGGAAGAAAAGCCAGTTACTCAGAAATTTGATAAGAAAGGAAATCCGATTTATCCGAAGAAAAAAGTGCAGGAAGAATATGTGATCGTGGATGGTTATAATGTGATCTTTGCGGAAGAGAGCCTTCGGGAATTAAGTAAGGTCAATATTGACTCAGCCCGAGACAAACTATTGGATCTGCTGGGAAATTATCAGGGCTATAAGAACTGCCGGATGATGGTGGTATTTGATGCCTATAAGGTCAAGGGAAACCGGGGAAATACCGGAAAGTATTTTGACCTGGAAGTGGTATACACTAAGACTGATGAAACTGCGGATATGTATATTGAAAAACAGGTGCATACTTTGCGGGGAAAATATCGGGTAACAGTGGTCACTAATGATGGCTTGGAGCAGCTTACGGTTATGAGCCAGGGGGCTTTGCGTATGAGCGCTGCGGGGCTGTTTGAAGATATGAAAAGGGTTGCAAGAGAAAACGTTGTGACATTCCAGTAAAAGTGCTAATATAAAATGTGTTCGAAAAGTATATGATAGATAGGAGAATTCTCATGATCGTTTCAGAAAAAATGTATGAATTGGGAAGTAAACGTTCTGCAATTCGTGAATTATTTGAATATGGAAAAAAAAGAGCAGCAATTGTAGGACAGGAAAATGTATATGATTTTTCTTTGGGAAATCCTACAGTACCAGCACCGGACTGTGTGAATGAAGTAATCCGGGAATTAACAGAAGAATTAGACAGCATCAGTCTTCACGGCTACACATCTGCCCAGGGTGATCTGGAAATGAGACTAGCAGTAGCTGATTATCTCAATAAGACTTACGATACCAGTTTTCACGCCGATAACTTTTATATTACCATGGGAGCGGCAGCTTCTTTATCCTTATGTTTTCGAGCACTGACTACCAGCAAAGAGGATGAATTTATTGCTATTGCACCATTTTTCCCTGAATATCAGGTATTTGTTCAGGCGGCAGGAGCAAAATTCGTCATGGTGCCGGCAGATACGAAAGCTTTTCAGATCAATATGGAAGCTCTGGAAAAAGCCATTACGGTACATACTAAGGGAATTATCGTAAATTCTCCGAACAATCCATCCGGCGCAGTTTACAATGAAAATACCATTCAAGAACTGGCTGCTTTATTGGAGAGAAAATCCCAAGAATTTGGACAGCCGATCTTCTTAATTTCCGATGAACCATACCGGGAAATTGCCTATGATGGGGTAGAAGTGCCATACATGACAAAATATTATAACAACACATTGGTATGCTATTCCTACAGTAAGTCTTTATCCCTGCCAGGAGAGCGAATTGGATTTGTGTTAGTTCCAGATGAGGTGACAGAAAGCAAGGCTGTTTATGCGGCAATTGCTGGGGCTGGAAGAGCACTGGGTTATGTATGTGCCCCAAGTATGTTCCAGAAAGTCATTGTAAAATGTATTGGAAGCACAGGAGACATCAACTTGTATAAAAAGAACCGGGATCTGCTTTATGAAGGGCTTACAAAGATTGGCTATGAATGTTTCAAACCAGATGGAGCTTTTTATATGTTTGTAAAAGCTTTGGAAGAGGATTCAGACGCTTTCTGCGAGAAAGCAAAAGAAGAAGATCTTCTCATTGTATCTGCCACAGGATTTGGATGTCCGGGCTATGTGAGGGTTTCTTACTGTGTAGATGAAGAAATGATCAAGCGGTCTTTCGGGGCATTTGAGAGATTGTACAAGAAATATCAGAAATAATTTTTGAGAAATGATAAAGAAAATGCTGTCACATTAGCAAGTTTATTTTGCTTGTGTGGCAGCATTTTTGCAACAAACATTTTTATATAATAAGATATTCAGCTCTGTCTAAGGCCTCTACGATATTTTTGCAGAAGTTCTCTTTTCCAACATATTCAATAAAATTATCCTTTTCCATAACAGAATAAGGCTGTTCATTTACATGGGAGAAGACCATGGTAATATTCTTTTTCTTTGCTTCTTCTGTCAGTTCACGAAGGGCTTTCATAGCACTGGCATCAATAGCAGGAACGCTTCTCATTCGGATGATCATAACTTTGGTACGGTTACCAGTATGAATACGAAGGAGCTGTTCGCTGGCGGCGAAGAATAATGGTCCGGTAATTTCAAATACACGGATAGAATGAGGAATATATACTAGTTTTTCCGCTTCACCAGGAGTGATATCTGGAGAATCCAGATACTTCCATTTATTAACATCTGCTGTTTCAGACATACGTTTCATGAACAGGATAGCTGCCAGAACCACACCCACTTCGATGGCAACCACCAGATCGAAGAATACGGTAAGAACAAAAGTGGCAACTAATACCAGAATATCGCTCTTTGGAGCAGTCTTACAGAGACGGACGAAAGCTTTCCAGTCTGCCATATTCCAAGCTACTACTAAAAGTACTGCTGCCAGAGTTGTCATTGGAATTAAAGATGCCAGAGGCATTAAAACAATCAGAATAATGGTCAAAGTAATACAGTGTGTGATTCCAGCAATTGGAGTACGTCCACCATTTTTTACATTGGCGGCAGTACGGGCAATTGCACCGGTAGCTGGGATACCGCCGAAAAGACCAGAGAAAATGTTTCCAAGACCCTGTCCAACCAGTTCGGCATTGGATTTATGGGTATCATTAATCATTCCGTCAGAAACAACTGCGGAAAGCAGGGACTCGATTCCTGCCAGAATTGCAATGGTAAAGGCTGGGGAAATCAATTCCCGGATCAAAGTGAAGTTCACATTAGGTAAATGGAAGGATGGGAAAGATGAAGATAATTCCCCATAAACGCTTCCAATGGTATTTACTGGAAGTTTTGCAAAATAAACAACTGCAGTAGTTACGATAATAGCAACCAGGGAGCCTGGAATCTTATCAGTAATCTTTGGCCATACCAGAAGAATCACGATAGCCAGAAGTCCGATGACTAAAGTTGTAAGGTCGGTAGTAGTAATGTGTTTTCCATAGGCAATCATTTTTTCCAGGAATTCAGAAGGAACGGAGCCCATTTGAAGTCCTAAAAAATCCTTCATCTGTCCAAAGAATAAGGTAACTGCGATACCGCAGGTAAAGCCTGTGGTAATGGTATATGGAATGTATTTGATTAAAGAACCGAAATGGAAAATTCCCATGATTACAAGAATGATACCTGCCATAATGGTGGCAACCACCAGACCGTCCGTTCCGTAAGACTGCACAATTCCATAAATAATGACTACGAAGGCAGCAGTCGGTCCGCCAATCTGAACCCGGCTTCCTCCGAAAAAGGAAATAAAAAATCCTGCGATGATTGCAGTGTAAAGTCCCTGTTCCGGACCTACACCAGATGCAATCGCAAGAGCAATTGAAAGTGGTAATGCAATAATGGCAACAATGATACCGGAAATAATATCTTTGATTGCCTGCTCTTTGGTGTATCCCTTTAAGACATCAAAAAGCTTTGGTCTTAATTCATTCATAGCTTTCCTCCATAAAGTATGTAAGTTGTTTGTTGGAACAATACCAACGCCTTTATTCTATCAAAAATGATTTTTCCAGAAAACTGTAAAAATGACGAATTTTCCAATTTTTTTCAAGGGATATATGGATAATATAAAAGTTTTTGCAGGTCATTTATTGAATAATGCTGATTTGGGGGTTCTTGTGGGAAGTCTGGCACAGAAAGTGTCTTCCAGGAATCATGGAATTGAAAGCTCCGAAGGGCTGGCAGTGAAGCAAACTGCGGTGGAAGGAAGTATGACCACAGAGGAAGAAACAACGCAGAGTGTTGCAAACTCCACAGGAAATAAGGTTTCCGTATCAAGTTCTTTTGCGTCACCCTCCCGTACAGGGGCATTAAAAGTAACGGAAAATCAACTGACAGATAATTCGGGAAATCCTGTACAGCTTCGGGGTGTCAGCACCCATGGGC
>JBGVLD010000078.1:0-26134 GCA_045124075.1 Agathobacter sp. | reverse complement strand
TCGTCCGATGGAAGAAGGATGTCAGTGTCCTGCTTGTAAACATTACAGCAGAGCATATATCAGACATCTGTTGAAAGCAAAAGAAATGTTAGGTTTGCGATTAATTGTCTTGCATAATTTGTATTTTTACAATACAATGATGGAAGAAATACGTGCAGCAATTCGGGAAAACCGCTATCAGGAATACAAAGCTGCAAAACTTGCAGGTATGGAACGCGGTGTAGATTGATTGTAACTGTTCAGAACATGGACAGTTACGTTTTATTTTGCTTTTTCTATTTCTGTAATGTGAGATTTCTTCATTGGAATTCTACAGTTCTTATTGTTACCAAATTCTACAATTACCATATCATCCTGAATATCGATAATTGTTCCATAAAAACCACTGGTAGTAAGAATGGTATCTCCAGCTGCAACTTCACTGAGCATTAATTCTTTCTTCTTCTGCTCCTTCTTCTGCGGGCGGATCATTAAGAAATACATAACTCCAAATAAAACTACCATCCAGATAATCATCATAAATAATTCATTACCTGAACCTTTACTCTGTTCTGCTAAAATTGAAAACATGAAGTGTTCCTCCTGATAAATAAATACTATGACTATTTTACACAATCGTGAAAAATAGGGCAAGCCTTTTTCCCATAATTTAGTATTTTTTAATTATTTTTTTGATTTTTCATTTGATTCATTCCATATAATTTTTCTTCTTTATAAGAATGGAATCTGCCTTCATCTAAAGCATCTCTGATTTCTTCCATCATGGTATTATAGAAATACAGGTTATGAAGCACGCAAAGACGCATACCAAGCATTTCTTTTGCTTTTAAGAGATGACGGATATAAGCTCTGCTGTAGGTCCGGCATGCCGGGCAGTTACAGCCTTCTTCAATCGGCCGCATATCTTTCTCATATTTCTGGTTAAATAAGTTAAGTTTTCCCTGATTGGTATAAACATGACCATGACGGCCATTTCTGCTTGGATATACGCAGTCAAAGAAATCAACGCCTCGTTCTACTCCTTCTAATATATTGGCTGGTGTGCCAACTCCCATTAAATAGGTAGGTTTATTCACCGGTAAATACGGAACGGTCTCATCCAAAATATGATACATTTCCTCATGAGTCTCTCCTACTGCCAATCCTCCAACCGCATATCCATCTAAATCCATCTCTGTAATCCGTTTTGCATGATCAACACGGATATCTTCAAAGATGGCGCCTTGATTGATTCCAAATAACAACTGTTCTTTATTTACCGTATCTTCCAGACTATTCAGTCTTGCCATTTCCTTCTTACAGCGCTCTAACCATCTGGTGGTACGATTTACAGAATCTGTCACATATTTCCGATCTGCCACACTGGATGGACATTCATCAAAGGCCATGGCAATGGTAGAACCCAGGTTGGATTGAATCTGCATGCTTTCTTCTGGTCCCATAAAAATCTTAGCACCATCGATATGAGAGTTAAAATATACTCCCTCCTCTTTGATTTTCCGAAGACCTGCCAGTGAAAACACCTGAAATCCGCCTGAATCCGTAAGAATCGGTCTGTCCCACACCATGAATTTATGAAGGCCTCCCACTTCCTTAATAAGCTTGTCTCCAGTTCTTACGTGAAGATGATAAGTATTGGATAGCTCTACCTGACATTTAATTTCTTTTAAATCCTCTGTAGAAACAGCACCTTTGATCGCAGCCACGGTTCCTACATTCATAAATACCGGTGTCTGGATATCTCCATGAACCGTATGAAAAATCCCCCTTTTTGCCCTTCCTTCCTGTTTCAGTAATTCATATTTTGCCATAAAAATCTATAAACTCTCTTTCTATTTGTCAGACTCTTTTTTACTTTCTTCTGAAATTCTACGCATTAAAATACCATTTGGAAGCAGTGTGGAGTCAATATAATGCCTTTCAAAAAGAATTTCCCCTTTCATTGGAACATCCACATCTTCCTCAGAACAGTTAATGATAATCTCCACTACATTATCCAGCCAGCCCACTTTCTGGAACTGGATTACTCTTGGATACTGTGCATAATCATTTGGAAAATGGAAATTCCTGCTCTTTAAAAGGGGCTCATTGATTCTCAAATGAATCAGATCAGAAACTTTCTGAATACGCTCTTTGTATTTGCCTGCTTCAATTTCTCCCCAAGGCATACATCTTCTGCAATCCGGGTCATGTCCTCCCTCCATAGCAATTTCAGTACCATAATAGATGCAAGGACTGCCCGGCATGGAAAACAAGACTGCCAACTGCGCAAAATATTCATCCAGATTCTTTGCATCCGTACGAAGTCTCTTCGTGTCATGAGAATCTAAAAGGTTAAACAATACATCGTTGGTCTGCTGCATATAACTTGTATAACACCGGTTGATAGTATATTCAAAATCTTCGTTCGTAAGACTCTTATCAATCCAGAAATCCTTGATACTCTGTCCCAAAGGATAATTCATAACTGCATCAAACTCATCTCCCCGAAGCCATGGCAGTGCATTATGCCAGATTTCTCCTAAGATATAAATATCTGGATTGATCTCTTTGATGCTTGTATGAAGTTCTTTACAAAATCGATGGGATACTTCATTGGCTACATCCAGACGAATTGCATCAATTTTATATTTTTCTACCCATCCCACACAGATATCAATAAAAAATTTGCGAACCGCTGGATTATTAGTATTTAACTTCGGCATCCAATCAAAAAAGCCAAAGGTATAAAGCTGTTTTTTCTTGGAAGCTTTTCCCCGCTTATCCAAAGGCCACTCATTTATCATGAACCAGTCAAAGTATTCAGATTGCGGACCCTTTTCCAGGACATCCTGCCATGGTACAAAATAATAACCGCAATGGTTAAATACTCCGTCCAGCATAACACGAATTCCCCTGCTATGAGCTTCTTCTACCAGACGAATGAACGTCTTCTCATCTCCAAAACGTGGGTCTATCTTCGTATAATCCGTAGTATCATATTTATGATTGGATGGAGCTTCATTAATTGGAGTCAGATAAATTCCGCTGATTCCCAAATCTTTTAAATAGTCCAGTTTGCTGATAATTCCGGCAAAGTCTCCACCAAAGCACTCTTCGTTCTTTACTTTTCCCTTCTCTCTCCAAGGCACTACATTTTCCGGATCAATAGAATGATCTCCATTACAGAAACGATCCGGAAAAATCTGATACCAGATGGTGTCGTTTACCCAGGCTGGTGTTACCGGTACATCACAAGGATTCATCCAAGGGAACACAAAGCACTGACGGCTTCTTCCTTCCAAATGCATCTGATGGTCACTGACAAAGCCATCCTCAAAATAATACCAGGTCTCTTCTTCTGCAATTAACTCAAAGTAATATTTTAAACGCTTATATTCCGGCTTCACTGTGGTGGTCCACCACAACTGATTCTTCAATCTCTTCTTAAATACGATTGCTTCCTTTTCCCCATTCCAGGCTTGCCCGCTCCCAAGAATTCCAGCTGCAAAAGGATCTCCCAGAATAATATTTACTTCCTTTACATCATATCCCGTTTTGATATTAATAATCAGTTCGTCCTCACTAATTGGATAGCAGAAGTTATCGCTTGCCTGATGATAAACTGCATTAAATTCCATAGTATCCACCCTCCAGTTTCTTTAATTAAAAAATTGTGCAAGCACAATCTATAAAAAATATAACATAACTTGCTTGACTATTCAACTTTCCTTTCACTATAATGAAGGAAGTATTTTTGAAGAAAGGAAACATAAAATGGCTGGTTCATCATTTGGAAATATATTTAGAATTACTACCTGGGGAGAATCCCACGGAAAAGGTATTGGTGTTATTGTAGACGGCTGTCCTGCTGGACTTCCTCTTTGTGAAGAAGACATTCAGGCTTTTTTAAACAGAAGAAAACCTGGACAGTCGAAATTCACCACTCCAAGACAAGAAGGCGATCAAGTGCAGATTCTTTCTGGAATTTTTGAAGGAAAGACCACCGGAACTCCAATCTCTATGGTTGTCTTTAATGAAGATCAAAAGTCCAGAGACTACAGTGAAATTGCTTCCTACTACCGCCCTGGACATGCTGATTTTACCTTTGACACCAAATATGGTTTCAGAGATTACAGAGGAGGCGGACGTTCTTCCGGCAGGGAAACCATTGGTCGTGTAGCTGGCGGTGCCATTGCAGTGAAATTGTTAAATTCCATAGGAATCGATTTTTTGACCTACAGCAAGTCTATCGGCCCTGTTACATGTAGTCTCGATAAATTTAATGTTGATTTTATTTCACGAAATCCTCTCTATATGCCAGATGAAGAAGCTGCAGAAAAAGCTCAGAATTATTTAGAAGAATGTTTAGCTGCCAAGAATTCCTCTGGTGGTGTGGTAGAATGTATCGTAACAGGACTTCCAGTTGGACTTGGGGATCCAGTCTTTGAAAAATTAAACGCAAATTTAGCAAAAGCAATATTCTCTATTGGCGCAGTGAAAGGATTTGAAATTGGAGACGGTTTTGATGTTGCAACAGCTACTGGCCTTTCTAATAATGATCCATTCTGTCTGAATGCTGATGGAACAATTGCCAAAGAAACCAATCATTCTGGTGGAACTTTAGGTGGTATGAGTGACGGAGCTCCTTTAATCCTGCGGGCTGCTTTTAAGCCAACCCCATCCATTGCATCCCAGCAGAAGACCGTGAATAAATCAAATGAGGAAATTGATATTTCTATCAAAGGACGCCACGATCCGATCATCGTACCAAGAGCTGTAGTGGTGGTGGAGACCATGACTGCAATTACTATTCTCGACGCTCTCCTTATGAATATGAGTTCCAGACTGGATAAGATACAGGAATTTTATAAATAAAAAAATTGCGCAACAGCGCAATTTTTTTATTCCAAACTGATAACGGTATCCTCTTCCTGTCTTCTTAAAATATCGTATTCGTCCAGTTCCATCCCCAGGTCAACATAGAACACCTGCATTGGATGTGGACAGGACTGCATTTCTTTTCCTTCTTCATCTATCATGCGAAGTACGGTGGCAGAAATATTCTCCCCATTTGGTTTCATAATTTCAATTGTTTCCCCTACAGAGAATTTATTTCTCTGTTCGATACGATACATACCAGTTTCGTTCTTCTCTCCTACGATTCCCAGATAAGTATAGCCCTTCTGATAAGTGTTGTTATCGTAGATCTGAGTCTCTTCAGATGGTTTTCCGTAGAAAAAGCCTGTAGTAAACTGGCGATAAGTACAGTTCGAAATCTGATCTAAATACCATGGCATATTTTCTTTATATTTCTCTGGCGATTCCAGATAATCATCAATTACCTTACGGTAAGTTCTTGCAACAGTAGCCACATAAAGGGCTGTCTTCATTCTTCCCTCAATCTTATAACTGTCAATTCCTGCATCAATTAAATCAGGAATATGCTCAATCATACAAAGATCCTTGGAGTTAAAAATATATGTTCCCCGCTCATTTTCATAGACTGGAAAATACTCTCCCGGACGTTTTTCTTCCATAACAGAATATTTCCAGCGACAAGGATGGGTGCAGGCACCTTTGTTGGCATCTCTTCCTGTAAAATAGTTGGATAACAGACATCTTCCAGAATAAGAGATACACATTGCTCCATGAATAAATGTCTCAATATCCATATCCTCTGGAATGTTTTCCCGGATTTCTTTAATCTCCTTTAAAGAAAGCTCTCTTGCTGTTACTACACGCTTTGCCCCCTGCTCATACCAGAACTTGAAGGTTCCGTAATTAGTATTATTTGCCTGAGTGCTGATATGGCGTTCAATCTCTGGACACACTTCTTTTGCGATCATAAAGATTGCAGGATCTGCAATAATAAGCCCATCTGGTCTGTCCGGCTTCATATTGTTCAATTGCTCAAAATATGTGCGGACTCCTTCCAGATCATAATTATGAGCCAGAATGTTGGCAGTCACATAAACTTTCACATTATGTTCATGGGCAAAAGCAATTCCTTCTGCCATCTCTTCCATGGTAAAGTTTTTTGCCTTGGCCCGAAGTCCAAAAGCCTCTCCACCAATATAAACAGCATCTGCCCCAAAAATAACAGCAATTTTTAACACTTCCAGACTGCTGGCTGGAACCAGTAATTCTATCTTTCTCATGGTTACTCCTTATTTCACTCTCGTACTCACCGTAATCCCATCTCCAATCGGCAGAACAGCGGTGACCAGATCTTCTCTGTGGGTCAATTCATATAAATATTCTCTCATACGCTTATAGATTGTACGATTTCTTCTTGTTACCACATAGTGGGATTCGATAATATCCCCATCCTGCAATACATTATCCGATACCAGCACTCCATTTATCTTAAGAAGCCGAAGCACTTCTGGCATAAAATGAATATACTGCCCCTTAGCCGCATCCATAAAAATCATATCAAAAGGCTCATCCAAGGTT
Source organism: Agathobacter sp. (assembly GCA_045124075.1). Lineage (GTDB taxonomy): Bacteria > Bacillota > Clostridia > Lachnospirales > Lachnospiraceae > Roseburia. The sequence goes on along the minus strand of JBGVLD010000078.1, from coordinate 19,696 downwards.
TTTAATACCTCTGCGGCATCTCCTTCTAACAGGGTAATCTGTTTTTCTTTTCCTGCACGGATAAAATTTTCCCGGGCAATCGGAATCCGTTTCTCGTAATTTTCAATTGTTGTAATCTGACATCCCGTCGGGGCATATTCTGCCATCAGAATCCCAGAAAATCCTACTGCAGTTCCCACTTCCAGGATCCTCATAGGCCGGTTCATTGCCAATAACAATTTCAAAAAGCTCTGCATCTCCTTCCGAATAATCGGAACGAAGTTCTGTAGAGCTTCCTGTTCAATAGTATCGAGAATCGGCGTATTCCCTTTATCCAGGGAATTGATATACGTAACCAGACGCTCATCTACTACCATATTTATTCTCCTTCCGAAGCAGGAACATCTGCTTCCCGGGTAATCTCTTCCCCAGAACCAGCTTCTGCTTCCTGGGTTGCAGCCGCCGCCTCCTCAGAGGCTTTTTCATCTGCTGTTTCTGAGATTTCTACCATCATTTCCTTAGCAGTCATAGACGTATTTAAGGTGTATACGCCTGGCGCCATATCCTTCGAATAAGCAGATAATTTTAACTGAAGATAGAACAGATTTCCATCCCGAACCAGTCCTTTTTCTTCTAACATCTGTCCCAGTTCTCTGGCAGACATTCCTTCTTTGATCTGGATCAGCACATCTTCTCCCGGTGCTTCTGCCACTGCTGGCTCTGTAAATACCCGATAGCCAAAATCATAGGCGACCTTGCTTACTCCAATGGTAGCGTACACCACCAGTAAGACTAGCATAATCTTAAATGCAATTTTAATAAAACGATTTATTGTCTTATTAACATCCATGGTAATACTCCTATACTTCCATAATGATCGGCATGATCATTGGACGTCTCTTTGTCTCTTTCCAGACAAAATCCCCTAAAGAATCTTTGATTTCATTTTTGATCTTGCCCCAATCCGTAATGTTGTGATCCATACAATATTCCATTGTTTCTTCTAATACGGATTTTGCTTCGTCCATAAGACTTTCGGAATTTCTCACATACACAAATCCTCTTGTTACCAGATCCGGACCTGCAAGAACCTGTCCTGAACCACTTTCCAAAGTGAGGACTACAACGATAATTCCATCTTCTGCCAGACGCTGTCTGTCACGAAGTACGATATTTCCTACATCGCCTACACCAAGACCATCTACCAGAATATTTCCAACTGGAACTTTACCGGTTACTTCTGCACCATTTTCATCCAGTTCCAACACATCTCCAGAAGAAAGAATCTTAATCTCATCTTTATCATATCCTAATTCTTCTGCAATCTTTGCCTGAGCAATCAGATGTTTATATTCTCCATGTACCGGAATACAGTATTTTGGATTAACCAGAGAATAAATCAGCTTAATATCTTCCTGACAGGCATGACCAGATACATGTACATCCTGGAAAATTACATCAGCGCCTTTTAACATCAGCTCATTTATGATTCCTGTAACGGATTTTTCATTTCCTGGAATCGGATGGGAACTGAGTACAATCGTATCTGTCGGTTTAATACTGATCTTACGGTGAATTCCCGTAGCCATACGAGATAAAGCTGCCATAGATTCTCCCTGGCTTCCCGTAGTAATAATTACAGTCTGTTCATCCGGATAGCTTCTGAGCTGATCTACATCAATTAAAATATTATCCGGCAGTGTCAGATATCCTAACTCAGAAGCGATGGAAATGATAGTTACCATGCTTCGTCCTTCAATAGCTACTTTTCTTCCAAACTTGTCTGCGGAATTAATAATCTGCTGTACACGGTCTACATTAGAAGCAAAAGTCGCAATAATAATTCTGCGATTCTTATGATCAGCAAAAATATTATCTAAAGTCTTTCCTACAGTTCGCTCTGACATGGTAAATCCTGGTCGCTCTGCATTGGTACTATCACACATTAATGCAAGTACACCTTTCTTACCGATTTCTCCAAATCTTGCCAGATCAATGGCATCCCCATAAACTGGTGTATAATCAATCTTAAAATCACCTGTATGCACCACAATTCCTGCCGGCGAATAAATGGCAAGGGCTGCTGCATCCTGAATACTGTGATTGGTCCGGATAAATTCTACTCGGAAACATCCCAGATTAATATGCTGACCGTATTTTACCACTTTTCGCTTGGTTTTTTTCAGCATATCGTGTTCTTCTAATTTATGCTCTATGATTCCAATGGTGAGTTTTGTGGCATAGATTGGAACATTGATATCTCTTAATACATATGGAATCGCTCCAATGTGATCCTCATGGCCATGGGTAATAAAGAATCCCTTGACCCGGTCAATATTGTCCTTCAGATAAGTCACATCCGGAATAACCAGATCGATTCCTAACATATCATCCTCTGGGAAAGAAAGACCGCAATCCACAACAATAATACTGTCTTCGTATTCAAAGGCAGTAATATTCATGCCGATCTGCTCCAATCCTCCTAAAGGAATGATTTTCAGCTTACTATGATGTTGTATTTCTTTTTTCAAAATTTTACCTCCGATTTCTTTTTTCTAGTAGTCTTTTGTACTATACGCTCGCGTTCCTTTAGTACTCCAACTTTGTTTCTTCGTCCGTAAGCTCTGAGAAGACTTTTGCAAGGGCAGCAAATTCTACATCATCTTCTACCATTTCATAAAGTACTTCTTCCTCTTCGGTTCTGATTTCTTTTAAAATATATGCTTCAAAATCTCCGTTCTCCACTTCTTCGGATACCAGAAGATATTTCACACCATTTAACATTGTTTCTTCTTCTACTGAAAATTCTACTGTTTCATTTGTCTCTGGGTCTAAAAACTTTACTGTTTCCATACTATTTCCTGCTTTCTTTGGCTGCCTGCAATCGTGACATACGTCCACCGGATGACTGCCACAACATGCATGGCAACACAAAATCACACTCCATGCTTTCTCTGCACGCAGTGTACTATTTATTTTTTTGATTGCTCAAATAATCAAGATAGCCCTGTAAAATAAAAATTGCCGCAATTTCATCTACGAACTCTTTGCGGTTCTCTCTTCTGATTCCGCTTTCCATCATAGCTTTATCCGCTGCCACTGTGGTCAGACGCTCATCCCAGAGAATTACTTCTTTGCCAGTACGCCTCTCTAACATTTCCTGAAACTCTTTGGTCTCTTCACAACGCACACCTTCTGTATTATTCATATTCTTTGGATATCCTAACACAATACGGTCTGCTTCATACTCTTTTACCAGTTCTTCAATTCTTGCAAGTGTCTGACGAAGCTTAGAAGGCGACTTTCTGCGGATAATTTCAACCCCCTGGGCAGTAATCAAAAGTTCATCACTGACTGCCACACCTACGGTCTTCGTCCCATAATCTAATCCTAATATACGCATAACTCACCCAAATCCATTATTCCCAGGAATTGTTCCGAATATATGCTTTCAGAACTTCTTCTACCAATTCGTCACGTTCCACTTTCATGATCAGGCTTCTTGCATTATTATGGCTTGTAATATAAGTTGGATCTCCAGACATAATATACCCTACCATCTGATTAACTGGATTATACCCTTTTTCACTTAAAGCCCGGTATACTACTTCCAGAACATCTCTTACCTGAAGTTCTGGTTCTTTCTCTACTTTAAAAAATTGTGTGTTATTAATATTCTGCATTTCCTCACGCCCTTGCTCTTGTTTCTTCTTTACACAAAGCTATATATGCTCTATTGTAAACTAATCTTACAAAAAAAACAACCCGTTGTTTCAATCCTTATGTGCAGGCCTTGTTTTCTCCCATCAAAAAGCAAAGTGTCTACTCCATCCGGTAAATTTCCGTTGTGATTGCCTGATTGACTTTTCCACTGTACAGTACATTTTCCAGATTTTCCTGACTGCCTTTTGCAATTTTTACATATTCTTTCGTATATCCCGTATAGACTTCTTCTCCATTCAGACTTGCCTTTTCCTCAAAAAGCACTTCCTGCTCAGTTCCCACATAATATTCCCGGAATTCCTGAGACATCTTCTCTCCCAATTCGATCAGTTCCCCGCTTCGTTTGGTCTTCATCTCTTCTGGAATCTGATTTTCCATGACTGCCGCTCTGGTGCCCTGTCTCTTAGAATATTTAAAAATATGCATTTCATAGAAATGAATTTTCTCTAAAAATGCTTTTGTCTGGGCAAATTCTTCCTCAGTCTCTCCAGGAAATCCCACAATTACATCCGTTGTGATTGCCGGATGGTCGAAATATTCCCGTAAGATTCCGCAACTTGCCGCATACTCTTCCGTTGTATACTTCCGGTTCATTCGTTTTAAAGTCTCATTACAGCCGCTCTGCAGGGACAAATGAAAATGAGGACAGATTTTCTCCACTTTTGCCAGACTTTCTGTAAATTCCCGGGTAATCAGTCTTGGTTCTAAAGAGCCTAACCGGATTCTCTTAATATTCTCAATTTCATTGATTTTCTGAATCAGTTCTAACAGACTTTCTCCTGTATCCACACCATAAGAACTTAAATGAATTCCAGTAAGTACTACTTCCTTATAACCAGCTTCTGCCAGCCGATTCACTTCCTCTAATACGTTTTCCATCTTCCGGCTTCTGACCCTGCCTCTGGCGTAAGGAATGATACAATAGCTACAGAACTGATTGCAGCCATCCTGCGCTTTAATAAAGGCTCTGGTGTGCTCTCCTGTAGTCTCCAAAAACAGTTCCTCATATTCCTGCTGTCTGTCATTAATATCAATCACTGCATGAACACCATGTTTTGCTTTTTCAAATTCCTCAATCCTCTCTACCAGTTCATGCTTTTTATTATTTCCAATAATAATATCGATGGCTTCATCACAGGAAGCTTCCTGCTCCTTGGTCTGTACATAACATCCTGCCGCCACAACAATACTATCCGGATTTTTTGATTTTGCCCGATGCAGCATCTGTCTGGACTTTCGATCCGCCATATTGGTGACGGAACAGGTATTGATCACATAAACATCTGCCTTTTCCGTAAACGGAACAATCTCATATCCTGCCTGTACCAACATCTGCTGCATGGCTTCTGTTTCATATGCATTTACTTTACATCCTAAATTATGCAATGCTGCTTTTTTCATTCTTTCTCCTTTTTTGATTGACTTTTCCCCAAAAAACCTTTACTATCATTATGGAAACACTATTAATTGGATAAGGAGGTTTTCACCATGAAAACAGTTCAGATTTCTTTAAACTCCATTGGAAAGGTTAAATCCTTCGTTAACGCAATTACACAGTTCGATTATGATTTCGACTTAATCTCTGGAAGATATGTTATCGATGCGAAATCCATTATGGGTATTTTTAGTTTAGATTTATCAAAACCAATTGACCTGGCTATTCACACCGAAACAAATCTGGAAGAGATTATGGAAGCATTAAAACCATACATTCTTGAGTAATTTTTCTTTTGGAGAAAACCCGCATACGCGGGTTTTTTTATTCCGCTTCTACTACAATGGTTTCTACAGTCTCAATGGCAGCTGCCATTAATTCATCAATCTTTTCTGCCAGTTTTTCTTCGGATTTCTTAATATATTCCACATTCGGTTTCGTTACTGGGTGTTTTGCCACAAAAATAGTACAACAATCTTCATATGGTAAAATGGAAGTCTCGTAAGTATCAATTTTCTCTGCAATTTCTACAATATCCTGTTTGTCCAATGCAATAAGTGGACGATAAACCGGCATATTGCAGACTTCATTGGTGGCGGCTAAAGACTGCATGGTCTGACTGGCTACCTGACCGATGCTCTCTCCTGTAATCAGTCCCAGACATTTCATTTCTTTTGCAAAATGTTCTGCAATTTTCATCATATAACGACGCATAATAATAGTCAGCTGATCATGAGGACATTTCTCATAGATGTACAGCTGGATATCTGTGAAATTAACAATATTTAAACGAATTGAACCGCTGTAGCATGCCACTTTCTTTGCCAAGTCTACTACTTTTTGTTTTGCCCGTTCACTGGTATATGGTGGTGCATGGAAATAAGTAGCTTCCAGGGTTACTCCCCTCTTAGAAATCATATATCCTGCTACAGGGCTGTCGATTCCGCCAGATAACAGTAACATTGCTTTTCCTGCAGTCCCCAGAGGCATTCCGCCTGGTCCTGGAATTTCTACAGAATAAATGTTGATCTTTGGACGAATCTCCACATTGATCATGACCTGCGGATTGTGCACATCTACTTTTGTATCCGGATAACGATCCAGAATCTTTTCTCCAAGGGCTGCATTCAGCTCCATAGAAGTCATTGGATAATTCTTTCTGGCACGGCGGGAATTCACCTTAAAAGTAAAGTTCTTATTCTCATAAGTCTCTTCAATATGGGCAATCACATCTTCTACCAACTTGTCAAATCCTTCATCCTCGGTCAAAACCACCGGACAGATTCCTACAATACCAAATACTCTTTTTAACGCGGTAACAGTCTCATCATAATCATAATCCCCCTGCATTTCCACGTAAATACGTCCATTTTCTTTGCGGACATGGAACTCTCCATCCACAGTCTTTAACTGATAATTAATATTAGAAACCAACGCATCTTCAAAAAGATAACGGTTTTTTCCTTTGATTGCGATTTCTGCATATTTTATTAAAAAAGCACTATACATAATGACTCCTTTTCTTTAATGCCTTGTATATTTCTGTAACATTGGGATTACTTCTTTCATAACAGAAAGGGCGTAATCAATTTCCTCTTTTGTGGTGTGGACAGAAAGACTGAACCGAACCGTTGAATCCAGTAATTCTACTGGCAGACCAATACTTTTCAAAGTGCTGCTAACTGCTGGCTTATTAGAAGAACAGGCACTTCCTGCAGACACATAAATATTTCTGTCTTCTAAAGTATGAAGAATTACTTCAGCCCGAACCCCCTTGATGCTAACACTAATCACATGAGGAGCATTTTCATTGGTTTTCTTTCCATTCACGGTAACTCCTGAAATCTGCTCAACTTCCTGAATAAAATAATTCCGCAGTTCATACATCCTGGAAACGTTTTCATCAAGTTTTTCGTAGATTTCTTCTGCTGCTACCCCAAGTCCTGCAATTGCCGGAACATTCTCTGTACCAGAGCGCATACCCTTCTGCTGTCCACCACCGAAAAGAATCGGTTTTACTTTTGTCTTTTCTTTGATATATAAAAATCCGCTCCCCTTCGGTCCGTGAATCTTATGCCCACTGACGGAAAGCAGATCAATATTCGCTTTCTTTGGATTGATACGCATTTTCCCATAAGACTGAATAGCATCCACATGGAAAAGAGTATTTGGATTCACTGACTTAATGACAACTCCCGCCTCTTCAATTGGTTCCACAGCACCAATCTCGTTATTAACCTGCATGATAGTCACTAAGATTGTATCCGGACGCAGGGCATTTTTTAGTTCTTCTACAGAAATCACGCCCTGGGAATCTACAGAAAGTCTTGTTACCTCAAATCCATTCTCTTCCAGAAAATTCACAGGATTTCCTACAGATGCATGCTCTATCTCCGTGGTGATAATGTGTTTTCCTGCTCTGTGGTTGGCAAAGGCACTTCCAATGATTGCAAGATTATTAGATTCTGTTCCTCCAGAGGTAAATACAATTTCCTTTTCCTGCACCTTTAAGGTCTTTGCAATTTTTTTCTTTGCTTCGGTAATATATTTTTCAGCAACTACCCCCTTCATATGCAAAGAGGATGGATTTCCAAAATCCTGGGTCAAAAGCTCCATCATAAGATCAGCTGCTTTTTTCGAGCAACTGGTAGTTGCAGAATTATCCAAATACGCTTCCATATTCGCTCCAATCTATTGATCTAATTCATAAACCAGCATGGAAAGAGCCGTCATTCCAGCTGTCTCTGTTCGAAGGATCCTTCTTCCTAATGAAATCCTCTGCATTTTTTCAGGAAGATTATCAATCTCTGAATCTGCAAATCCTCCCTCTGGTCCGATCATAATTCCAATGGTCTGTCCCGGCTGGATACTTTTTATGGTCTCTCTGGTGGCTTCCATGCCCCTTTCATTCTCATAAGGCACTAAAACTACATCCAACTCCCCTGCCTGCTTTAAAGCTTCATTCCAGGAGACTGGAAGCCCAATCTCAGGAATGAGGGTACGCTTGGACTGTTTCGCGGCACTTTCCGAAATTGCCTGCCATCTGGTACATTTACTTGCAGCTTTTTTTGCCTCTAGTTTTACCACACAATTCTTCATTTCTACAGGTATGATTTTATAGACTCCCAGCTCTACTGCTTTTTGAATGATCAGTTCCATTTTATCACTTTTCGGTAATCCCTGAAATAACACAATCCTGTTTGGCAGTTCTGTACCAAGAGAATCTTTCTCATCAATGGTAGCAATCACTTCATTTTCTGTCACATTCTCAATATGACAGAAATAAGACATACCACTTTTATCACTGATTCTTATTTTCTCGCCGTTTTTCATGCGAAGCACATTACGAATATGGTTTACATCACTTCCCTCTATCCGTATAATGTTCTCTGCCACTTGATCTGGCTCTACAAAAAACTGATACATGCCTTTTCTCCCGGACTAATTTTTACGGGCGGTAATATTGACCCACTCACCCTGATGATTGATCTCAACAACTTCAAGTCCTGCTTTCTCAATGGCTTCTTTTACTTCGTTTTCCTTAAAATCAATAATTCCAGAAGTAATAAAATATCCGCCTTTTTTCAGTCTTGCAGGAATGACTGGTGCCATTGGAATAATCACATCTGCTAAAATATTGGCAACTACAATTTCATATTCCTCTGTTCCTACAGTATTCTGAAGTGTTGTGTCATCAATGAGATTTCCTACATAGAACGTTCCTAAGTCTGCAGCCAGGTGGTTTACTTCCATATTTTCTTTGGTGGAAATCATACAATCTGGATCAAGGTCTGTTCCAACCACTTCACTGGCTCCCAGTTTTAATGCTACAATGGATAAAATTCCACTGCCACATCCTACATCCAGAACTTTTGGATTTTTCCATTCAGGAGTATAATCTCCATTCCCACGAATATATTTTAACAACTGACGGATACAAAGCTGGGTCGTCTCATGTTTTCCCGTTCCAAAGGAAATCCCCGGATCAATTTCAATTAAGAACTTGTCCTTATCCTCTTCCTTTAAGTCTTCCCACGTAGGCTTAATTAAAATATCATCAATGGTAAAAGAAGAAAAGTATTTCTTCCAGTTATTGATCCAGTCTAAATCTTCTGTCTCAGAAGAAGAAATGACGCCGCTTCCTACTTCTACCATACTGCGTAACTCTTCTAAACCTTTTTTCACCTGTACTAAAAGCTCGCTCTGGTCACTTCCGTCATCTTCAATATAAAAGCTGACATGGCTGATTCCTTCATCTGGTGGCAACTCTGGCAGAAAATCAATAAACATCTCTGCCTGATCTTCTTTGGTCAGAGGAATGTTATCTTCGATTTCGATTCCCTCAATGCCCATTTCCATTAACATGGAGCTCATGTAATCTTCTGCTGCAGTTGTTGTTTCAATGGTATATTTTTTCCACTTCATAAAAGTTTCTCCTAATCACAAATTTGCACTATTTTTTATTATATTTCATAGAAGGGAAATTTACAAGCAACCTTTTAATTTTTTAATTTTAAAACTACCGTTGTAACAAATGCTTGCAGCGGAACCGTTAAAATGACGCCAATAGTACCGCACAATCCACATACGATTTCGATAATAATGGAATTATATCCCAGAATCTGAAGATATGGCATCTCATAAGAATAAATGGTCAGCAAAGTTCCTGTAGCAGAACCGGTATATGCAAGAATCAATGTATTTGACATGGTTCCCATCATATCATGGCCTACGTGCATTCCAGAATGGAACAACTCTTTCGGATTCAATTTTGGTGCTTTTTCATGAATTTCATACATAGCGGCTACCACAGATACACTAACATCCATAACAGCTCCAAGAGATGAAATCAGAACTCCCGCGTATAAAATAGCAGAAACACCCAATTTGGAATTATTGGCAATAAAAATCATAGATTCTACGTCCGTCATATTAAAACCAGAAAGACTGGATGCTTTTCCAACAATCAAAGCTAATAGACCAGAAATCAAAATACCGATAGTCGTTCCAATAATTGCACAGAATGTTTTTATAGACCAGCCATTTATGATATAAATAGAAGCCACTAAAATAACAACTGCCGTCAGAATTGCTGCCACAACTCCATTCATTCCAACATATAATAGTGGAATGTACATACAGATAATGGCAATAAAAGTAAAGACAAGTGCATATAAGGCAGCAATTCCTTTTTTGCCGCCTATAAGAACCAGACTTAGGGCAAACAAGCCTAACAGTACATATACCATGGTAGTCCTATCATAATTATAAACAGACCCTGCCAGGGTTCCTTCTTCGTCCATTTGAACCAAAGCAATGATCTTTGTACCAACAACACAATAAGCACCTCTTTGATAGGTATTAGAATTCACCAGTTCACAACTTTCTCCTTTATATTCACCGCTGGTAATTTTCGCAACTACCCTCTGAGTTCCCATAAAAGATTGTCCACTGGAGTAATCTTCTAAAATTTCTGTTACTTCTGCTTTTGCATAAAACGAATCCGTATCTGGTTTGATGGATGTTACTTTAACCTGATTGTAGCCAATCAACATGATTGCAAGAATCGCGATTGGAATTACCATACGGAGCATTCGCTGTAATAAGAGTTTCTTCTGTTCCATGACCTTATTTTTCTCCTCTCTTCATCTTATTTCGCTTAAATCATTCTCCTACTAAATACTATATTTCATGAATGTAAAAATCGAATTGTTCCAATGTAAAGTCTTTGTAATTTTTAATATTTCCAGCAAAATGGCACCTACTTTGAAAGCAGATGCCATTTTATCTAAACGCTATTCACTTTAATTGAATGAAAACTGATTAGTTGTTCTGTTTTTTCATATTACCATCTAATCTTTTTTTGTATCCTACAAGTCCGATCAACATACCGGAAGATACTACTAATAATGCAATTGGAACTACTGGTAACTGATCGCCAGTTTTTACACCTGCGGTAGTATTGTTTGTTCCTGTGCTGTTTGTTCCTGTTCCAGCGGCATTGGTTCCTGTGGTAGTATTTCCTGTTCCAGTGCCATCGACTCCAGTTGTTACATTTCCTGTTTCTGCATTATTGCCGGCACCTGGAGTAGTTGGTGTAGTAGGATTCTTTGGTGTCTCTACTGCTAAAGTAGTAAACTCATAGAGACCTGTTTTTAAATATCCTGTATTTGCATTCTGAAGTACTGCATACCATACATAATCTGTTGCCGCTTCAAGATTAGACAGGTTAAGAGTTGCTGTTCCAACAGCGCTGTCTACCGTTGCTGTTCCAAGTTCTTCGCCGGAGCAGAGGTATGCAGAAAAGCTGTCTTCTGTAATACTCTGTTCTGTAGTATCAAAATCAACATCTAATACCATTTTGTCAATAGCAGTTCCTTTTGCACCTTCCTGATTCAATTCATAAACAGTATCTGTGTCAAAGTAATTAAAATCATCCATATACGGAGAGTATGAATTCATATAAATCTTATTGTTATCCAAATCAAAGTACAGGAATTTAATATATTCGCTGCCGCCTTCAAATCCAGACTGATAGTCCGTACAGATCTGGTAAACTGTTCTGTCATTTACTCCATCTCCATCATCATCGAACATGGCTGTCTCAAAGGATGAACCATGATAGTGACCATTTAATACTGCAAATACATTATTATTCTTTGCTACTACTTCCTGCTGAATCAGTTTTCCATAGTAATCCAGATAAGTACCGTCACTTTCTTTTACATTGGTATATGGATGGAAGCAAAGGATTGCTTTTCTATCACTGTATCGTTCAAGAACTTCATTCATCCAGTCAATTTCCTCTGTGTAAACATCCCAGCTCATGTAAAGGATAATGAAATCCTGTCCGTTTTCACTAATCAGGTCATAGTGACCTAAATTGTTCTTATAAGATTCACCATAAGTAGGCTGAGAAGTAAAACGATCTTCGCCAAAATAAGTATAGTAATTCTGGTTCTGTGCTAAACCAGCAGCAACGTCATGGTTTCCACCAAGTACACCATAAGGCATTTCTGCTTCATCGAAAATGCTCATAGCTTCATCTGCATTTTCCCACTCATAAATCATATCATAATCATCAACGATATCTCCGGTATGGATTACATATTTGATTTTCATGTCTTCTGCATTATCTACGATCCAGTTATTCATGTTCAGGAAGTGATACTGCCACTCTTCTGCATAGTACTGGGTATCTGTTTCCCAAGCAAAACAGAAATCATAATCTTCTGGAACAGAGTCACCGTTCCAATCTGCATTGGTATCTTTTTCTCCATCATTCTTAGTATCTATATCTGGTAAAGAAGATTCCGCTGTACACTGAACGATTACAGTTGCAATTCCATCTTTTACATGATTTTCTGCAATAAAGGAGGCCTCTTTAATAAAACCTTCTGCATCCGCTGTTGCAATGGTATCCCATGCACCGGTTTTGGTATTCAAAACATACATGGTGCTGGCATGTGTATCATCACTGTTAGAAGCTGTTCCATCCCAGTTTGCAACAATTACATCATCCTTGTTTACTTCACCTACATTGATTTCGTACTGGATATATGGAAGAATACCGCTTTCTGTATCTGTTTTTACGCTCTCTGTATCTACTGCTTCTGCTTTGTAAAAAGTTGCCTCTGTATCAGAAGTAACATGCTCTAAAGTAAGGTAAAGAGATGCACTGTTTTCTGTAAGATTTTTTGCACCACCATCAACGACATTGATCTCTGCATCTGTTACATTAAATTTCACAGATTCAGATGCAAAATTTCCTGCTTTATCCTCTGCATATACACTTAAGGTATGTTCTCCATTTCCAATCTTATAAGCAGTTGTGCTGTAAGAAGAATCAATTACTTCTCCATCTAAACTATAGATAACATCGCTTAAATTGCCGTTATCTGTTACTTCTGGAGCAAAGGTAATCTTACCAGTTAACGTCTCACCCTCTTTGATTCCAAGATCAATGACAGGGGTTTCATTATCAACAATAAACTTAACTTCTTTTGTTCCTTCTTCTGTTCCATTAGTAACCTTTAAGGTATGCTCACCATTGGAAAGCTTTGTAGTATCAAGCTCTGTACCTACTGCATTTACTTCACTGGCTGGAACAGAAAAACTTACATCCATGTATGGACACATTCCTGCAGAATCACCAATGGAATGAACAGTATTATATGCTGTACTTAAATTAGTTTTTGCACTGTTATTAATTTCACCAAAAGTTGCTGGTCCGATTGCAGTTGGAAGATATGTATTTCCGTTTGTTACTTTTAATGCAAGTTCTGTAACTGTAAAATCTTCTCTGTTTGCAGTTGGAAGATAGATTTCCTGGTCAATTGTGGTTGCACCATAAGTACCAGCCCAGAAACGTAAAGTTGTATCATAAGACTTTGTTGCTTCAATATAAGTAAAGTAGCTGTTATCAATACGGATAGCCTGTCCATCAAGAATAGTATACTGCCATTTTCCAATTGATGCGATTGGCTCATCCTCAGTGGTTGTCAGCATATTCTTGAAATAGCTGTCTCTTCCTGTTGCATTAAAGGAAAAATAAGCCCCATCCTCAAACATTGGCACAGTACTGTACTCTACACCATCAATATAGATCTTAGAGTTTGCATTATCTGCACCATCATTTGCAGTAACGGATACAGTACCGCTTACTTCTTCTCCATCGCTGATGTTGGTACGGATACCATCTACTTCATTTAATTTCTTAATATCCACTTTATAAATATCACTTAAAGTACTGCGATATCTGTTATCTGCGCTTACATAGAATTCTACAAAATCATGATCGAATAATTCATCTGCAGAAAGTTTCATTTCATATAAATTTGGTACACGTCTGCTAGCTTCTGTGGTGCTATACCAAGCGCCCTCTCCATCGAATCTGTAGTAAGTAGTAATTCCAGTACGAGGAAGAGTATCAGAAGTTACATCAAACCGGAAATTTACTCTGATTTCTTCTCCCTGAGTAATAGATTCTGGAACTTCATCATTTAATTCCAATTCCAAAGCTGATCCATCATCTTTTAAGTAGGTGTACTGTGCTTCATTTACAGTTCCCATGGTGGTAGTACCGTTTGCTGTATATAAGAGCATTTCCGGCCCTTCCGGATTTACTGCAAGGATTGCTGATTTGTTATCTTTTGCATCATCATTTCCAATCCAGCAATAAGAAGATGCCAGTGTTTTAGTTCCATCTTCGTTCTTCTGATATAATTCCAATCCACGATTTGTATTATTGAAACCATTCTGATTTGTAAACATATAAACAGGCACTTCATCACTGATACCATATGCTGCACGGAGCTCCGCTTCGGTAGGAAAACTGGTATAACCTGAAAGGTAATTAGATCTGTAACACCAGATGACTGCTGTTCCTCCTGCAGGAATGATACATTTATCTGTTGATCCAACATGTGTTTCAGAAGCTTCATCATAATGATACAGTGTTATAGGCAATCTTGTTCCTTCTTTTACAAAATATATCAACTGGTAATCATTATTCAAATCTACTTCATCATTGGTTGTATTGACGATTTCCAAACATTCCATGTAATCATCATCAGTACCATATGCACTTTTTCTGTTCGTATCATTTGGTCTGACTTCTGTGATGTATACTCCATTTGCAGTAGTTTCATCTGGAATATTTGCTTTTCTCAATCCATTTAACTGACCAGAATATACATAGCCTGCTGATGGAATATTCATCTCTCTGTATACCTGCATTTCAGCCCCAAGATGCTGAATCTTTAATTCTACAGAAAAACCATCCTGCGTATCCACTTTATCTGTTGCGGTATAAGTTGATACCGTTGTATTATCTTTTGTTTTCACGGAAAAGTTAGCAGTTGTTTTCCAGTTGCTGCTTCCTGTGATTTTTAATACCACTGTCTCCTCTGGAATTCTTAAAGCCTCTCTAAATTCTGCTTCTGTTGGAAGGGTTATACTTAAATCACTGCGATAGTTCCAAAGTACAACATTCTGACCCGATTCAATAGTCACATCAGAATTGCCATTCATATCTGTCACTGTCAGCTTTGTGTCACCATAATAAAAATCATAATTGTCATTCAATTTGATTGTCTCTTTATGAGTACTGGTAATTTCTAAAAACTCCATTAAATCCTCTGTACTGTCATAAAGTTTAATACTTTCATACCCTTTTGCTTCTCTTGTATCCTTTACTTTACTACGGTCTACATCATTCTGATAAATTTCTGTAAGCCATACTCCCTCATTGTTAAACGTAGGGGTAGATTGGGATTGCTCTGTTTCCTGTGAAGCATTGGCCGGAACGCTTTCCAGTACCTGGCCTAACACCATCACTGCTAACAAGCCTGCAACGATTCGTCTCTTCATGTTTTTACTCCTCTCATAAGGTGTTTTATATTTTTACTAATCCGTTAATAACTATACCCCATGAAAGTAAAATCCGAATCCCTTCTAGCGTAAAACTTTTGTAATTTTTACATATCAGAAAGACTTTCACTCGTTAGCGTGACAGGGTCTTTCCTGATATATAAAAAAAGCTGCCGCTTCACAATTACTTGTTAAAGCGACAGCCCATTTACTTATCCAAATACTTTACTTAATTGATCATATTCCCGGTTAATTTCCTGAATAGTGTTCTTATCCCCATCAATATTATCCGGATGATATATTTTTATTAAATCCTTATAACGTTTCTTAAGAGACTGCTTACTGCCAACGCCAGAGAAGAATAATTCTCCTTTTACCACTTTGGAAGTTCCAACCTGCTGGTTGGATTCAAAATCCTGCACTCTGCTGTAGAAAGCCTTCTGACGTTCTACCCGCTCTTTCTCACTGGCCAGCTTAATGAGCTCCTCTTCTAAAAGCTTCAGCTTCATATCAAAAAGTCTCTGCTGTTGCTCCATGCGGCGATCTTCCATTTCTTTTTTTCTGGTAAATTCTCTTTTCTCACGTTCCAGTTTTTTTCTCTGCTCTTCTATCAGAAAACGCTGTTCTTCCATTTGATAACGTTCTTCTTCCAGTGTCATCCTACAAACCCCTTTATGAATTCTGAGCCTACTAGATATTGTTGTTTTTTATCATAACAGGCACATAATACCTTATTTCATAGGTATAGTCTATAGGCAATTTACACTAAGTTTTAAAGATTTTCCTATAAATCGTCTAAGGATTCTTTAATTTTGTCCATAAAACCCTTCTTTTTCTCAGATTTTTTGTCACTTTTTCCTGATTGTGGTCCACTTGCCTGAGTAAGGGAATTTCCAGAAAGGGAGTCAAAGTTACGAAGTGCTTCTTTTGCTTCTTTACTGAGTCCTGTTGGCGTCTGTACGATTAAGGTTACATAGTGGTCACCACGCACCTCTTTATTACGTAAGGATGGAACACCTTTTCCTTTCAGACGAATTCTTGTTCCAGTCTGAGTTCCCGGTGCAACTGTATAAATAATATCCCCATCTACAGTCTTAATTCGGATATCTCCGCCCAATGCTGCAATTGCAAAGGAAATAGCGGTCTGAGAATGGATATTCATATCCTGTCTCTCAAAGGCCGGATTTCTACCTACAATCACTTCTACTAACAAATCTCCTCTTGGTCCTCCGTTCGTACCTGGTTCTCCAAAATCACGAACTCTTACACATTGACCATTATCAATACCTGCTGGAATATCGATTTTCTTTTTAATCTTCTTTGGATTATATCCACTTCCATGACAGGTTGGACATTTTTCTCTTACTACCTTTCCTGTACCGCGACAGTCCGGACAGGTCTGGACATTCTGCACCATTCCAAATAATGACTGCTGGGAGTATACGACTTTTCCTTTTCCTCCACACTTGCTACAGGTTTCTGGACTTGTTCCCGGTTTTGCTCCTGTGCTGTTACAGGTGCTGCAGACTTCTTTATAAGTAAACTCAATTTCTTTCTCACAGCCAAATATTGCTTCTTCAAAACTGATACGTACGCTCATGCGGATATTGGCCCCCTTCATAGGGCCATTGTTTGCAGAAGAACGTCGGGAGCCTCCACCGAAGAAATCTCCAAAGATATCTCCGAAAATATCTCCCATATCCATGCCAGAGAAATCAAATCCTCCTGCTCCTCCTGCGCTTCCATCAAAGGCAGCATGACCGAACTGGTCATATTGTCTTCTCTTATCTGCGTCACTTAACACAGCATAAGCTTCCTGAGCCTCTTTAAATTTTTCTTCACATTCTTTATCTCCAGGATGAGCATCTGGATGATATTTTTTTGCCACAGTACGGAAAGCTTTTTTAATATCTGCTTCACTTGCGTTCTTAGGTACCCCTAAAACTTCATAATAATCTCTTTTATCTGCCATACTTATTCACCAGTTCAGAACTGCCGAAAAAATCATGCAAATTGTATGCAAATTTATTGGCATATACAATTTGATGATTTTTTCGATTGGCAGTTCTGTATTATTTAAATTTGTTATTTTTTAGATGATTAGACCTCTTTGAAATCTGCGTCAATTACATCATCATCTGCAGAAGTGCTTCCTGCTCCAGCAGCACCACCCATGTTGCTCATGTCAGGACCTGCTCCTGCACCCTGAGCCGCCTGTGCCTGCTCATACATCTTTGCAAATACTTTCTGTGCACTCTCTGTGAGTTTTTCCTGAGCTGCTTTTAATTCAGCAACATCCGCGTCACTCATTTCTTCTGCCTGTGGATGTGCATCTAAAATAGCTTTTACAGAAGCAATATCAGCTTCTACTGCAGATTTATCTGCTGGATCGATCTGCTCACCAACCTGATCTAATGCCTGCTGTGTCTGGAATACAAAGGAATCTGCATCATTTCTTGTGTCAATTGCTTCTTTTCTCTTCTTATCCTGTGCTTCAAATTCAGCAGCTTCTTTTACTGCCTTTTCGATTTCATCATCAGACATGTTGGAACCAGCGGTAATTGTGATGTGCTGTTCTTTTCCTGTTCCTAAATCTTTTGCAGATACATTTACGATACCGTTTGCATCAATATCGAAAGTAACTTCAATCTGTGGAACACCACGGCGTGCTGGTGGAATTCCATCCAAACGGAACTGTCCGAGAGATTTATTATCTCTTGCGAACTGTCTTTCACCCTGTACTACGTTAATATCTACTGCTGTCTGATTATCCGCTGCGGTAGAGAAGATCTGGCTCTTCTTTGTAGGGATTGTTGTATTTCTTTCAATCAGTCTTGTAGCAACACCACCCATTGTTTCGATAGAAAGTGATAATGGAGTTACATCAAGAAGTAAGATTTCACCTGCACCAGCATCTCCAGCAAGTTTACCACCCTGGATAGAAGCACCGATTGCTACACATTCGTCTGGATTTAAGGATTTGCTTGGTTCTTTTCCTGTTAACTGTCTTACTTTGTCCTGTACAGCTGGGATACGTGTAGAACCTCCTACTAATAATACCTGACCTAAATCAGCGTTTGTAAGACCAGCATCTTTCATTGCGTTCTGAACTGGAATAGCTGTTCTTTCTACCAGATCATGTGTTAATTCATCAAATTTCGCTCTTGTAAGGTTTACATCAAAGTGTTTTGGACCTTCTGCTGTTGCAGTAATAAATGGTAAATTGATGTTTGTTGTAGTTGCAGAAGATAATTCTTTCTTAGCCTTCTCTGCTGCTTCTTTTAATCTCTGAAGTGCCATCTTATCAGCAGATAAGTCAACACCTTCCTGTTTCTTGAATTCATCGATCATCCACTGTGTAATCTTATTATCGAAGTCGTCACCACCCAGGTTGGTATCACCATTTGTAGATAATACTTCAATAACACCGACACCGATTTCAATGATGGAAACGTCGAATGTACCACCACCTAAGTCATATACCATAATCTTCTGTTCTTTTTCATTATCAAGTCCATATGCTAAAGCTGCTGCTGTTGGCTCGTTGATGATACGTTTTACATCAAGACCAGCAATCTTACCAGCATCTTTGGTTGCCTGACGCTGAGCATCGTTGAAGTATGCAGGAACTGTAATTACAGCTTCTGTAACTTTCTCTCCTAAATATCCTTCTGCATCAGCTTTCAATTTCTGAAGAACCATTGCAGAAATCTGCTGTGGAGAATACTGTTTATCATCAATTGCTACTTTATAATCAGTTCCCATATGTCTCTTAATGGAAGCGATTGTCTTGTCAGCATTTGTAACTGCCTGACGCTTTGCAGGTTCACCAACAAGTCTTTCTCCTGTCTTTGTGAAAGCAACAACAGATGGTGTTGTTCTTGCTCCTTCTGTATTAGCGATAACGGTTGGCTTTCCACCTTCCATAACAGCTACACAGCTGTTTGTTGTACCTAAGTCAATACCAATAATTTTTCCCATGATTTTTTCCTCCTAATAATAATTTACTCAACTACAGCGACCATACTATGTCTAACTACTGTGTCGCGATATGTGTAACCTTTTTGTAACTCCTGTGCGATAATGCCAGATTCAAATTCTTCACCTGCCACCTGCATCACTGCATTGTGGAAATCTGGATTAAATTCCTGTCCTACAGCCTCAATTGGCTTCACATCGATGGATTCA
>JBGVLD010000077.1:0-9045 GCA_045124075.1 Agathobacter sp. | reverse complement strand
CTTATGTTGTTGAGTGACTCAACTATTGCATAATACAATACTCAGGTGAAAAAGTCAAGCTTTTTTGACAAAAAAGTTACGTTGCCAAATCTAATTGGGACAGAGTTCCGGCATTCCCATTTTCGTAAAGGAAGAGTCCGGTTTTCTGAACCACTCCTTTGGTGGTGTTTTGGGAATCTTTTAAGGAAAATTCCGTATCTTCATAACCGAGGCAGATGGCGCCAACACCGGAATCCTTTAAGGTGTAGAGGATGTCATTTCCATGAGAATCCTTCGTCCAGATGCGAAGCTGGTTAAAAATAGCATCCGCTTCGTCAATCCATCCATTTCCATCTTCATCGTAGGCAGCCAGTTCGGAAAAGCCGTTTTGGCTTCTGGTGCCGAAAAGCTCGTTGCCATCGTTAATCGTGCCATCATTATTTTGGTCGAGAGTAAGAAAACCGCAGCCTTTGCCTAAAGAGGAGATTTCTTCTTTGGTGCCATCTGCGTCCAGATCAAAGAAGAATTTCTGGTCAGTAAGGGTAGGAAAGCTGCCTTCCAGGTTGATCACCAGTGGATCATAGAGTCTTGGTGTACCAAATTCAATTAACTCTGAAGAGACTTCAGAAAATTTTCTGGACATGGTTAGGTTGATATTGAAGGAAATCTCTCTACCATCTGAGGTTTTTACAATGCCAGCGCTGGCAAAATGGGTATTTTCCTCTTCGTAGTAAGAATAAAAAGAAGAGTACTGTCCTCCATCAGCAACAGAAGAAACAATCTTGGAAGAATCCAGAAGCTGAAAATCAGAAGTATCTGACAACAAAAGATCAATTGGTGAATTAGAAGAGTTGTCTTCTGAGACAGAAGAGCTCTTTGCAGAATTGACCCGGCGTCCTTTATTAAATAAGATGTTCAGCAGATAATTGATTGATTCCTGGCGGATCTTATCCAGATTTTTCATTTTTTCGCTTAGCATATCTTTTTTGATACTTTGTGTAGATTGAAATTTATTCAAATATTCTTTCACGGAAGAGGAAATTGCGGACTCTTCGACATTATCAGGAACGCTCTCATCAGAGTTCTCTTTGATAATGCCAGAGGAGGTCTGTTGTCCAAGTTCTCCGTGCTGTTCTATTTCAGAAATGGATTCCGTTTCCCCTGCAAAATAAGTGACAGAAGACTCTGTGGAATTATTCCAGAGGGTAACAGACTCCTGTCTGGTCTGAGTCTGCCTGTAGGTTCGGGAAGAACCAGAGGCAATCTGGGCTGATTGTATGATCAAAGTAAATATCACTCCTTTACAATTCCCTTTATTTCAAAATGACTCCTTTCATAAAGAAATAAAAAATGATACTGAACGAAAAAATCCCTTTTATCGTAAAGTACCATCCTTGGTTTCATATTTATTCAATAACTGGCCGGTTATTTATTACAAGAAATATATCGGCAGGATTTAGAAAAAATTTAGAAAAATCTGGTTCACAAAATCAGAATTCCTGCATTAATTACAGTGGAAATATTTTTATATATCAGGAAAGAGCTTGTATAGAATGGAAACGCTCTTTTTATAAAAAAGGTTGTGAAGAATATGAGTAAAATCATTATTTTAGATGCCGGATGTGGAATGAGAACGCCAGGAAGGCATTGTTTAAAGGAAATAGATTCTACGGAAACAAGAGAGTGGTTTTTGAATAACAGGATTATGGATAAAGTGGAGCAGATATTGATGGTGGAGTATGACTGTAAGGTGCTTCGGGTGGGAGATATCACTGGGGAAAGAAATATCCCAAGAGGAAGACGGATAAAAGCAGCCAATGCAGTAAAAGGAGATGTGTATATTTCTCTTCGACATAGAAAGAAACATAAGAAAGAAAAAGAAGTGAAAGGAACAAATGTGACTTATTTTTCGGTGGGAGAAGAAGAACGAGCAAAATCTTTGTATCAGGAGATTATTACTCGTACCGAGTTAGCAGGAAAGAAAAATGGAGTAAAATTCTGCAGCAGGAACCGTTGTTATGAAAAAGCAGCCATGCCAGTTTATTTAGTGGAAAATGGATTTATGGATCATGCAAGAGATGTTCCAATTATTTTGAAGGAAAATCATGCCAGAAAAACAGCCAGAGGGATTGTGGCTTTCCTGGAAAAAGAGTATGGAGTATTAAAGAAATCAAAATCAGATCCTGTATATGACACCAGCAATTTTTATTATCCGAAATATACAGGACGGAATATAAATTTAGCAGCGGCTCTTTCTGGAATGGGAATTTCAGCAAATTTCAAATCCATCAGAAAAATAGCAGCTGCTAATGGAATTTCATTTTATATGGATCTCTATGGACAGAATGTGCAGATTTACAATCTGCTTCGGGCAGGAATACTGAAAATGCCCTAGCTTATTTTAGGAGAATATCCATTAAATAGCCGTAGACATCTTCATTTTGATTCTTCCAGTTGTTGCAGATGGCTTCTGCCTGCTCTTTGGTTTTAACGGAAAGTGTCAGATCAATCATGGAAACTCCATCGGAGTGAACCTGACAGCGGACAGCATAATTCTGATTGGTGGTCTTATAATAGTCTGCCAGTATGGAATTGTCTTTTCGCATAGTAAGCTGGTTGTCAGCGAAAAATTTTGCGACATCCTTTTCAATGCCCTCGGTAATCTTATCCCGGAAAAAGCCCAGTGTTTCACGACCCGCAGCAGTCAAAGAATACTGGGTGTTGGAATGAGTGGATTTTGACAGAATCAGATTGGCGTTTTCCAGGTCACCGATGACTTCCTGAACACGGAAATAGTCGGTGTATTCCTGATCTAGGAAAAAGTTGGAAATCTGAGTATTAGTCAGTGGAAAATCCACCTTGTCCAGCATATAAAGAATTGTAAGTTTATATATGGTAAATGGTTCAGCCATGTTAAATTCCTCTTTCTATTGATTTCCCCTGCCAGCTGTTTCGGGCTACAAACCGTTGATTTAAGCTGTTTAAGACACGTTTCTTATCGCTACTCCAAAGAGGGGCAATTAAAAGTTTTTTCGGTCCATCTCCAGTCAAGCGGTGAATGACCATCTCTGGTGGAAGAAGTTCCACACAATCAACGACCAGATCGCAGTATTCTTCCAGTGAAAAAATTGGAAAAGGAGAGGTTTCGTATCTTTTGGCAAGAGGGGTATTTTTTAGTACATGAAGCAGCTGTAATTTTACTCCTGAAACAGGAAGTACAGCCAGGTGTTTTACGGATTCCAGTATCATTTTCCGGGACTCTCCAGGAAGCCCTAAAATCAAATGGGCGATGACAGGAATCTGATGTTGGGATAAATGTTCTACAGCCTGATTAAACTGTTCCACAGTGGTGTGAGTGTTCATAGAAGAAAGGGTCGCATTGTGAATACTTTGCAGTCCCAGTTCTACCCAAACAGGTTTTATCCTATTTAATTCTGCCAGAAGAGAAAGAATATCTTCTCCCAGACAGTCACTTCTGGTTCCAATGGAAATGGCGCAGACTTCTGGTTGACGGATTGCTTCTATATAAATGTCTCTTAAATAGGAAACAGGAGCGTAGGTGTTAGTGTATGCTTGAAAATAGGCGATAAATTTCCGACAGTTAGTCTTGGCGCAAATTCGCTCTTTCGCCTGAGCAATCTGTTCTGTAATAGAAAGATTGGCAGAGGCAGCAAAGTCTCCAGAACCACCTTCGCTGCAGAAAAAACAACCGGTAGTGGAATACTTTCCATCCCGGTTAGGGCAGGTCATGCCTCCATTTAAGGAAAGACGGTAAACTTTCTCGCCAAAAGTTTTCTTACAATAATCATTTAGGGAATAATACCGCTTCCCATCTGAAAAGGGGGAAGCGGTATTGTTATCGTTCATATGTGTCATCATTATTTAATGTGAGATTTTACAGCCTGACTTACAGTTTCTGCAACTCTTGGATCGAAAGCTTCTGGAAGAATGAAATCTTCGCATAACTGTTCATCAGAAACAAGATCAGCAAGGGCAGTTGCGGCAGCAAGTTTCATTTCTTCTGTAATCTGGGCAGCACGTCCTTCTAATGCACCTTTGAAGATTCCTGGGAAAGCAATTACGTTGTTTACCTGATTTGGGAAATCGCTTCGTCCAGTACCTACGATTCTGGCACCAGCAGCTTTTGCCACATCCGGTAAAATTTCCGGAACCGGGTTAGCCAGCGCAAAGATGATTGCATCAGAGTTCATGGAAGAAACCATTTCAGCAGTAACGCTGTTTGGAGCGGAAACACCAACGAAAATGTCAGCACCCTTTAAGGCATCTGCCAGAGTTCCGGTCTGGTTATCAAGGTTGGTAACTTCTAACATTTTTTTCTTGATCCAATTTAAGTTCGGGCTATCTTTGTGGATGATACCTTTACTATCGCAGATCACAATGTGCTTAAATCCATAGGTTAAGAGAAGTTTGGAAATAGCAATACCGGCAGAACCAGCACCGTTAATTACGACATGGCATTCCTCTTTCTTCTTACCTGTAATGCGGAGCGCATTGATGATTCCTGCTAAAACTACGATAGCAGTACCGTGCTGGTCATCATGGAAAACCGGAATATCCAGCATTGCTTTTAATCTTTCTTCAATTTCAAAACATCTTGGGGCAGAAATATCTTCCAGGTTGATTCCACCGAATCCTGGTGCGATATTTTTCACTGCAGTAATGATTTCTTCAGTGTCCTGAGTGTCCAGACAGATTGGAACCGCGTTTACATTACCGAATTCTTTGAAAAGTACACATTTTCCTTCCATAACCGGCATGGCTGCATATGGTCCGATATTTCCAAGACCTAAAACAGCACTTCCGTCTGAAACAACAGCTACAGTGTTGGCTTTCCAGGTATATTTGTAAGCAGCCTCTTTATCTTCAGCAATTACTTTACAAGGTTCTGCAACACCTGGGGTGTATGCGATTGCCAGATCTTCTCTGGTGTTTACTTTAGATTTTGCAACGGTATCCAGTTTGCCATTCCACTGTTCATGACAAAAAAGGGCTTTTTCTTTATTATCCATGATTTTTCTCCTCTATGTGATTTGTAATATTTTTCATTAAGTAACATCATAGCATTGTTAAATCCACAAATCAAGAAAAAGGGGCTTCCTATTTGGAAAAAAATGTTGTATAATCCTAAAAGATAAATTTCAAATGTCACTTCAGACAAGTATTCCCACATGAGATTAGATGAATAAGGAGTCGAATATGAGAGAAAAATATGAGAGCCTTTCGTTGGTTGTATTGAAAGACTTGGCAAAGGCAAGAGGTTTAAAAGGAATCAGTACACTTAAAAAAGACGAACTTGTTGAACGCATGTTAGCTGAAGACGAGAAAGAGAAGCAGACAAAGAAAGAAAAATCAGATAACGCTGAAAAAGCAGCAAGATTTGAGAAGACAGAACGCGCTGAGAAGCCGGAGAGACAGCTTTATTCGACAAGGGAATCTGAGTCAAAAGATTATCTGGCAAAAGACAATACGGATTCTGCAGCAGTGAAAGAAGAAATGGCAAGCCTGGACAGTGGACAAACTGCCAGCGGAATTTTAGAAGTTATGGGCGATGGATTCGGATTTATCCGATGCGAGAATTATCTGCCGGGAGAGAATGATGTCTATGTGGCCCCATCCCAGATCCGACGTTTTAATTTAAAAACTGGTGATATCGTAACTGGTAATACCAGAATCAAATCCCAGAATGAGAAATTTTCTGCTCTCTTATATGTCTCTTCTGTTAATGGATATCATCCGTCAGTTGCTCAGAGCAGACCAAATTTTGAAGATCTGACCCCGATTTTCCCTAATCAGAGATTGAAACTGGAGCGTCCTGGATCAAGCGTAGCCATGAGAGTGGTAGACCTGATCTCGCCAATTGGTAAAGGACAGCGAGGCATGATCGTTTCCCAGCCGAAAGCAGGTAAGACAACTTTATTAAAGGAAGTCGCAAAATCCATTACTATGGGAAATCCAGATATGCATTTGATTATTCTGCTGATCGATGAAAGACCGGAAGAAGTAACCGATATTAAGGAAGCAATTACGGGAGATAATGTGGAAGTCATTTACTCTACATTTGATGAATTACCAGAACATCATAAGCGTGTATCCGAAATGGTGATTGAACGTGCCAAGAGATTGGTTGAGCATAAGAAAGATGTTGTCATTTTATTAGACAGCATTACCCGTCTTGCAAGGGCTTACAACCTTACTGTTCCACCAAGTGGCCGTACTTTATCCGGTGGTCTTGATCCTGCGGCTTTACATATGCCGAAGAGATTTTTTGGTGCTGCCCGTAATATGAGAGAGGGTGGAAGTCTTACGGTTCTTGCAACTGCGCTGGTAGATACTGGAAGTAAGATGGATGACGTAGTATTCGAGGAATTTAAAGGAACCGGTAACATGGAACTTGTATTAGACCGCAAGCTTTCCGAGAAGCGTATTTTTCCAGCTATTGATATTGTAAAATCTGGAACAAGAAGAGAAGACCTATTGTTAGATCAGGAGGAGCAGGCAGCAGTGGATATTATGCGCAAGGCTTTTAACGGAATGCGTTCCGATGAAGCGGTTGAGAACATTTTGAACATGTTTGCTCACACCAAGAATAACCAGGAATTCATTAATCAGGTTAGAAAAACAAGAATTTTATAAAAAATAGATTTTTATGGAAAAATCCTATTGCAATCCGAATACTGCTATGCTACAATAAATAAGCTGTTTATCGGGATGTAAACGGACGCAACGTGTCATTCTTCGCAACAAGTATCATATGCGGATCGGGCATACGGATATAGAAGGATGTAACATTTTAGTAAACGATAAGACATAGAAGAGGTGAAAATCATGAGAGAAGGAATCCATCCAGATTATTATCAGGCAACTGTAACCTGTAACTGCGGAAATACATTCGTTACAGGATCAACAAAACCAGAAATCCACGTAGAAATCTGTTCTAAATGCCATCCATTCTACACTGGACAGCAGAAAGCTAACCAGGCTCGTGGACGTATTGAACAGTTCAATAAGAAATACGGCATGAAATAGGATTATGAGGTTATGAAAGGTTGAGGTTGTGAAATCTCAACCTTTTTTACCATGTAACAAGGATTGCGCTTGGCGCAAGAGACTATCTTTTGAGAAAAGTTCCGTGTCGGGACTTTTGAATAAGGAGCTTATTTTATGAGATATTCAGGAGTTGGCGGACAGGCGGTAATGGAAGGCGTTATGATGCGCAATGGCGATGAATACGCAGTAGCTGTCCGAAAACCAGATAAGACCATTGAAGTTAAGAAATTCGAATATAAAAGTGCCAAAAAGACAAAAGGGTTGCGCAACATTCCTTTTATAAGAGGAATTTTCAATTTTATTGATTCCTTATATCTTGGTATGAACACATTAATGTATTCTGCTTCATTTTTTGAAGATGAGGAAGAAGAGCAGGATCTTTCTAAAATGACAGAAGAAGAGAAAGCTATATATGAGAAAAAGAAAGCCAAAGAAGAGAAAGCATGGATGGGCGGAACGGTAGTGCTGTCTGTGGTTTTGGCATTGGCAATTTTCTTTGCACTGCCATACTTTTTGTCAGGCTTTTTTCATAAGGTGATTTCTTCGGAAATCCTCATCGCCTTATTGGAAGGCATTATTCGTTTGGCAATTTTTATTGGATATATTATGCTCATTTCCAGAAATGAAGATATTAAACGAACATTTATGTATCACGGAGCAGAACATAAATGTATCAATTGTATTGAGCATGGCTTGGAGCTAAATGTGGAAAATGTGAAAAAAAGTTCCAAACAGCATAAACGTTGTGGAACCAGTTTCCTTTTAATCGTTATGCTGATCAGTATAGTATTTTTCATGTTCATCCGGGTAGATTCAAAAATCCTGCGGTTGGTTCTGCGCCTCCTTTTGATTCCGGTTATTGCAGGAGTATCTTATGAATTTATCCGTCTGGCAGGTCGTTTTGATAACTGGTTTGTAAACATGATCAGCCAGCCTGGGCTTTGGATGCAGAGACTGACCACGATTGAGCCGGATGAGGATATGATTGAAGTTGGAATTGCTTCTGTAGAAGCAGTTTTTGATTGGAAAACCTGGCAAGAGGAAGAATAATCTATGACCTTTCACAAAGCATTAGAATATGGTGAAAAAAAACTGAATGAAGTTGGAATTCTGGAGGCAAAAAATGATTCTTGGTTGCTCCTTGCCATGGCATGTCATATCGACCATACCTTTTATTACATGCATATGGAAGAGGAATTGGAACCAGAGCAGTGGACTGCTTTTGAGACTTTGATCCGAAAAAGAGCAGAGAGGATTCCGTTGCAGTACATTACTGGTGAGCAGGAATTCATGGGGATTTTATTCCATGTGAATTCCAATGTGTTGATTCCTCGTCAGGATACAGAGACTCTGGTAGAAGAGGCATTGAAAATTGTTCGTCCTGGTATGAAAGTACTGGATTTATGTACTGGTTCTGGTTGTATCTTAATTAGCATTTTGAAAAATGTAACAGGTGTTGAAGGATTTGGATATGACATTTCCAAGCAGGCGCTTCTTGTTGCAAAAGAAAATGCTAAGGAAAATGGTGTGGTTGCTACATTTGAAAGAAGTGACCTCTTTGACAATATTACAGATTCTTTTGATGTTATTGTCTCTAATCCGCCATATATTCGGACCGCAGAAATTGTGACTCTGATGCCGGAAGTGGCACAGTTCGAGCCAATCGGAGCATTAGATGGCATGGAAGATGGTCTGCATTTTTATAGGAAAATCATTGCAGAAAGTGCCGATTATCTCAATGAAAATGGCTCTCTGCTGTTTGAAATCGGATGTGATCAGGGAACAGAGGTGTCTGAAATGATGAAGGACGCCGGTTATTCAGATGTGCAAGTAATTAAGGATCTGGCAGGAAATGACCGGGTGGTTATAGGGCACTTATAATAGATGAAATAGGAAAAAGTGAGGAATAATTATGTTTGATAAATTAGAAGATTTACTTCATCATTTTGAAGAGTTGATGAATACATTAAGTGAGCCGGATGTGGCAAACGACGCCAA
>JBGVLD010000076.1:0-55384 GCA_045124075.1 Agathobacter sp. | reverse complement strand
CACAATACGCAACTGGAGGGAGGTTAGGTGTGAGATAATGTCTAGTGTAATAGTAAAAGAAAACGAGACTTTAGATAGCGCTTTACGCAGATTTAAGAGAAACTGTGCAAAAGCAGGTATCCAGCAGGAGATTCGTAAGAGAGAACATTACGAGAAACCAAGCGTAAAACGTAAGAAAAAATCTGAAGCAGCAAGAAAAAGAAAATACAACTAATGCACGAAGAGCTACCAGAAATGGTGGCTCTTTTTTCGAGATAATAAGTGGTCTGGAGGAAAAAATGAAGAAGAATTTAAAAAAAATGATGGGATATTACCGTCCTTATATGAAAACTTTCTGGGCAGATATGTTTTTTGCAATGATTTCAGCACTGGTTGCTTTGACCATTCCACTGGTAGTAAGATATGTAACTTCTACTTTAATTTATCAGCCAAAAGAAGATATTCTGAATCAAATTTTATGGATTGCTCTAGGGCTTGTCATGCTTCTTTTAATTGATGCCTACAGCCGTTTTTTTATTGGAAATTATGGTCATGTTATGGGAGCGAAAATTGAATATGATATGAGAGCAGAAGTGTTCGATCATATGCAGAAACTTTCTTTTTCTTTTTTTGATGATCAAAAAGTTGGTCAGTTGATGACCAGGATTACCACGGATCTTTTTGATATTACGGAACTTCTTCATCATGGACCAGAGAATATCATTCTTTCTGTTTTAAAGATTTCCGGTGCTTTGGTCATTCTTTTGGGAATTAATCCATGGCTTTGTCTTGCAGCATTTTTGGTGCTTCCAATTATGTTCGTCTTTGCTTTTGGCCTGAATAGAAAAATGAAAAAAGCATTCCGGGAGAACCGGAAGAAGATTGCAGAGATCAATGCTCAGATCGAAGACAATCTTTCTGGAATTCGTGTAGTAAAATCCTTTGCAAATGAAGAAATTGAGAATGAGAAATTTAAAATTGGAAATAATGGATTTTTAGCAGCGAAAAAGAATAGTTATCATTATATGGGGGCGTTTCAGTCTGGAGTAGGAGTATTTACTACCTTGATTCAGGTAAATGTCATTGTGTTTGGGGGAATTCTGATTGCTTTGGGAAAAGTAGATGTGAATGACCTGATTACTTTCTTATTGTATATCAATGTATTTACAGAACCAATTAAAACTCTGGTGGATTTTACAGAACAGTTCCAGAATGGATATACTGGGTTTGAACGTTTTAGGGAAATTATGGATACAAAGCCGGATATTGAAGATGAAAATGATGCGGTAGAACTTCCAAAAATAAAAGGAAATATTACTTTTAAAGATGTTTCTTTCCGTTATAATGACAATTCTCAAGAAGTGTTAAATCATGTGAATCTGGAGGTGCCGGCAGGCTCTTATATGGCTCTGGTTGGATCGTCAGGAGCTGGGAAAACCACACTTTGTTCCCTGATTCCACGATTTTATGATGTAACTGCAGGGAATATTTTTATCGATGGTTATGACATCCGAAAAGTGACTCAAAGAAGTCTGCGGAACCAGATTGGCATGGTGCAACAGGATGTGTACCTTTTTGCGGGAACGATTTTTGAAAACATCCTTTATGGAAAACCGGATGCTACAAGAGAAGAGGTCATTTCTGCTGCAAAGAATGCCAATGCTCACGAATTCATTATGTCTTTCCCGGATGGATATGACACAGATATTGGACAGAGAGGAATCAAACTTTCTGGTGGACAGAAGCAGCGACTTTCTATCGCCCGGGTATTTTTAAAGAATCCTCCAATTCTGATTTTTGACGAAGCCACTTCCGCCTTGGATAACGAAAGTGAAAGAGTTGTACAGGAATCTCTGGAAAAACTGGCAGAGAACCGTACCACTTTTGTGATTGCTCATCGTTTGACAACGATTCAGAATGCAGAAAAAATTCTGGTGCTGACAGAAGAAGGAATCGAGGAATCCGGTACTCATGAAGAACTATTGGCAAAGGGCGGGATCTATGAGAAACTATATCATATGCATTACTAACTTGCTTTCTTGCAAATTAACGAGTAAAATAGAAATGATAGACAATTATAATTGATACAGTTTTTAAGGAGAATTGAATATGACAAAGATTGATATTATCTCCGGTTTTTTAGGAGCCGGTAAAACTACATTTATTAAAAAAATGATTGACGAAGCTTTTAAGGGAGAGCAGATCGTTCTGATTGAGAATGAATTCGGTGAAGTTGGAATTGATGGTGGATTTTTAAAGGATGCTGGTATTGAAATTACAGAGATGAATTCCGGCTGTATTTGTTGTTCTTTAGTGGGAGATTTTGGAAAGAACTTAAGAGAAGTCATTGAAAAATATCATCCAGACCGCATTTTGATCGAGCCATCTGGTGTTGGAAAATTATCTGACGTTATGAAATCTGTTATGGATGTGGAAAAAGAGCTGGATGTGAAGATGAATGCGCTTGTTACTGTAGTAAATGCATTAAAAGCCAGCAAACAGATGAAGGCCTTTGGTGAGTTTTTTAATAACCAGATTGAACATGCGACTACTGTAATCTTAAGCCGCAGTCAGAATGCTACAGAAGAGCAGTTGGAATTTTGTGTAAAACAGATCCAGGAATTAAATCCAAAGGCTGCGATCATTACAACAGCCTGGGATGCAATTTCCGGTGAGCAGATATTAAAGGCTATGGAAGGACAGGACAACCTGAAGATGAAGCTTTTGGCAGAAGCAAGTCATGCCAGGGAGGAAGCTGCTCATCATCATGAGCATGATGAGAACTGTACCTGTGGCTGTCATGACCACGAACATGACCATGAGCATTGTCACCATGATCATGAGCACCATGACCATGAGCATTGCCACCATGATCACGAGGACCATGACCATGAGCATCATCATGAACATGATGAGAATTGCACCTGTGGCTGTCATGATCATCACCACCATCATCATCATGCAGACGAGGTATTTACAAGCTGGGGTAAGGAGACTCCTCATAAATTTGATAAAGCTAAAATTGAAGAAATCTTAAAGATATTCTGCGATACTGAAGATTATGGAACGATTTTACGTTCTAAAGGTATGGTAGAAAGTACCGATGGAACCTGGATCTATTTTGATATGGTTCCGGGAGAGTATGAATTAAGAGAAGGAACGCCGGATTATACAGGACGTCTTTGCGTGATTGGAACCAACATTGATGAGCATAAATTAGAAGAATTATTTGGAATTGCATAGGAGGAAGAAATATGGCACAGGAAATTCCAGTATATTTATTTACGGGATTTATGGACAGTGGAAAGACCTCTTTGGTACAGGAAACTTTATTTGAGAACAATTTTGGCAATGGTGCCAAAGGTGTGGTAATTATGTGTGAAGATGGGGATGTGGAGTATGACGAGGCAAAACTTGCTACTATTAACTTCAAACTGACATCCATTGATTCTGAATCAGAATTTACCAAAGAGCGTCTGGAAGAAATTCAGAAACAGTATCTGCCAGAACAGGTTTTTATTGAATATAACGGAACCTGGGGAATGGACAAGATCTTAGAAGCAGAGCTTCCAAAGGGGTGGGTTATTGTACAGTCCTTAGCTACAGTAGATTCCAATACTTTTGAGATGTATATGAACAATATGCGGGCAATGATGCAGGAACAGCTTTTTTCTGCAGATGTAGTAATTTTTAACCGGACAGATGATGAAACAGACAGAGGAAAATTCCGTCGCCTGGTTAAGACCATCAATCGAAAAGCTCAGATCGTGTATGAAAGAAAAGACGGTACCATCGATGAGCGACCGGAAGAACTGCCATTTGACATCAATCAGGATGTGATTGAATTATCCGATTCAGATTATGGAATCTGGTATATGGACGCCATGGAGAATTATAAGAAATATGAGAAGAAAAAGATAAAATTCCTGGCGCTTGTTTATAATCCTGAAAAATTGAAAAAGGGTATTTTTGTACCAGGGCGATTTGCTATGACCTGTTGTATTGATGATGTGACTTTCATTGGTTTTAAGTGCAAATATGATAAAGAGCAGGAAATTCCACACAAATCCTGGATCAATATTACAGCAGAAGTGCGGATTGAATTTGCGAGAGAATATAAAGGCAGAGGTCCGGTGTTATATCCAATTTCCATTGAGTCAGCAGAAAAGCCGGAAGATGAACTGGTATATTTTACCTAAAGAAAAGATCTGAATTAGGAAAAGCTTAATTATTTTAGAAAAATTTAACAAAAAACGTTGCCAGATAAGAATTTTTCATTTATTATCATAAAAGCGCATGTTTTTAATATTATCATTTTAACGTGATAAAGCAGAGGAATCTGTAGGGAACACATAATAACTAGGAGGAAAACCATGTATCCAATCGTAAGAAAAGAAAAACTGGCTGACCAGATCATTCTCATGGACATCAAAGCGCCACGAGTAGCAAAAGAGTGTCTTCCAGGACAGTTTATCATCGCAAAAGTTGATGAGGTGGGAGAAAGAATTCCACTTACCATTTGTGATTATGACAGAGAAAAAGAGACTGTAACAATTGTTGTTCAGACAATCGGTGCAGGAACTTCCCGTATGATGGATTTAAATGAAGGAGACGAATTAGAAGATTTCGTAGGGCCTTTAGGATGCGCTTCCGAGCTTTGTATGGAAGAGAATTTAGAAGAAACAAAGAAAAAAAGCATTGTATTTATTGCTGGTGGACTGGGAACAGCTCCTGTTTATCCACAGGTAAAATGGCTTCATGAGCATGGCGTAGATGTAGATGTTATCATGGGTTCCAGAACCAAAGATTTATTATTCTACATTGATGAAATGAAAGCAGTTGCAAAAAATGTATATGTAACTACTGATGATGGTACATATGGATTCCATGGAAATGGATGCCAGCAGTTAGAAGCATTGGTAGGCGAAGGAAAACACTATGATGTATGTGTGGCAATCGGACCAATGATCATGATGAAATTTGTCTGCTTATTAACAAAGAAACTTGAGATTCCTACCGTTGTTTCCATGAACCCAATCATGGTTGACGGAACAGGAATGTGCGGTGCTTGCCGTCTTATGGTAGGTGGAGAAGTAAAATTCGCATGTGTAGATGGTCCTGAATTTGATGGACATCTGGTAGATTTTGACCAGGCAATGAAGAGACAGCAGCAATACAAGACAGAGGAAGGCCGCGCAAAACTTGCATATGAAGAGGGCGCAACTCATCATGGCGGATGTGGAAACTGCGGAGGTGACAAATAATGGATGTATTAGTAAGAGTACCAGTTCGTGAGCAGGAGCCAAAGGTTCGTGCTACCAATTTTGAAGAAGTATGTTACGGATATAATGAGGAAGAAGCAGTTGCAGAAGCTGGCCGCTGCCTTAACTGTAAAAATGCACAGTGTATGAAAGGATGTCCTGTTTCTATTAACATCCCGGCATTTATTGCGCAGGTAAAAGAGCGTAATTTTGAAGCTGCATATCAGATTATTTCTGAATCTTCTGCGCTTCCAGCTGTATGTGGCCGTGTATGCCCACAGGAAAGCCAGTGTGAAGGAAAATGTATCAGAGGAATTAAAGGTGAACCGGTTGCAATTGGTAAGTTAGAACGTTTCGTAGCTGACTGGGCAAGAGAGAACGGAATCAAACCTAAGAAAGCAGATTCTTTAAATGGAAAGAAAGTTGCAGTCATCGGTTCGGGTCCTGCAGGTCTTACTTGTGCAGGAGATCTGGCAAAACTTGGTTACGATGTAACTATTTTTGAAGCATTACATGCTGCTGGTGGTGTATTAAGCTACGGAATTCCTGAATTCCGTCTTCCAAAGGATAAAGTTGTTGCAGCAGAAGTTGAGAACGTAAAATCCTTAGGTGTTAAGATTGAGACTAACGTAATAATCGGTAAATCCATTAAGGTCGATGAATTAATGGAAGAAGAAGGATTTGAAGCAGTATTTATCGGATCTGGTGCTGGACTTCCAAGATTTATGGGAATCCCAGGAGAGCAGGCAAACGGCGTGTTCTCTGCAAATGAATTCTTAACCAGAAACAATCTGATGAAAGCTTTCAAAGAAGGATATGAAACTCCAATTTCCAGAGGAAAGAAAGTAGTTGTCGTTGGTGGTGGTAACGTAGCTATGGATGCTGCAAGAACTGCACTGCGTCTTGGAGCTGAAACACACATCGTTTATCGTCGTAGTGAAGAAGAACTTCCAGCACGTAAGGAAGAAGTACATCACGCTAAAGAAGAAGGAATTATCTTTGATCTTCTTCAGAACCCAACAGAAATCCTCGTAGATGAGAATGGATGGGTAAAAGGAATCCGTATTATTAAAATGGAACTGGGTGAGCCAGATGCTTCTGGACGCCGCAGCCCTGTAGAAATTCCAGGATCTGAATATGAAATCGAGTGTGATACTGTAATCATGTCCCTTGGAACTTCTCCAAATCCACTAATTTCTTCTACTACAATCGGTCTGGATATTAACCGTAGAAAATGTATTATTGCAAACGAAGAAACTGGTGCAACCTCTAAAGAAGGTGTATACGCTGGTGGAGATGCAGTAACTGGTGCGGCTACTGTAATCCTTGCAATGGGAGCTGGTAAAGCAGCTGCTAAGGGAATTCATGAGTTCCTTTCTAACAAATAATTAATAAAATATAAAAGAACCCGGTAGTTTGATGATACATTAAATTACCGGGTTTTTTATAGAATTATTAAATATCAAGAATATTAAAAAATGATCTAAGGGTTTAGCAGGCACGCTGCAAGCCGGTCATTGTCTTCCGGCTTCATAAAGCAGAAGCGAATAAAGCGTTCTCCCAAAGAAGGGAAAGTAGAGCAGTCCCGGATCATCATATTCTGACGAATCGCTTTATCGAAAAGATAAGAGGAGGTTAGAGAGTTATCTAAAATCTCTAACAGCAGGAAATTACTGCTACATGGATAAGGTTTGTAGAGTGAGCTTTTTTCGAAGAGTGTTACCATTCGAGATCGTTCTTTCGTCATGAGGTTTCGTACATTTTGAATATATTCTGTATCAGAGAACATAGCTTCTCCTGCAATGACAGCCAGGGAGTTTAACATCCATGGATTTTTCTTCGTATTAATCTCATTTAAAATAAAACTGCTGCCGCAGACTGCATAGCCTAAACGGAGACCAGGGGCAGCAAAAAACTTTGAAGTTCCTCTAAGAACGATTAAATTGTCAAAGCTGCTGCATAAAGGAACTGCACTTATTTTTGTGACATCCGGTGCAAACTCCACGTAGGTCTCATCTACCATAACATTGGTATGTGTTTTTTTACAGTGGCGAAGAATCACTTCTAAAGTGTCTGTACTAAGACAGCCGCCGGTAGGGTTGTTAGGGTTGCAGATAATCAAAAGATCTGTGTCTTTTACAATGTGGGATAGGAAATCATTTAAATTCAGTTGGAAATTATCTTCTTTCTTTAGAAGATAATTCGAAATTTTACTTCCTGCAAGCATTAGATCACGTTCATATTCAGAATAAGTCGGTCCTAAGAGAAGCGTCTGCTTTGGGCCAGTAATCTGGATAAATAAAGAAATCAATTCTGTGCATCCATTTCCAACAATCACTTGATCTTTGTCACATCCTGCGTAAGCGGCAATTGCCTTGCGAAGAGAGGTATATTCCCTGTCCGGATAGGAAGAAATTACATTAATGTTAGTTGTTATGGCATCTTTAATCTTAGGAGAAATTCCAAGAGGGTTTACATTAGCCGAAAAACTAATAATATTTTCTTTTCTAATTCCGTAAATTTGTTCTATTTTTTCTAAATCACTTCCGTGAAAATGTTCTTTTTGTTCCATTATTTTAAATCCTTTCATGTTGCAAGCTGTTTACAAATAGTTTATAATCCATTATAAACTATGTTTTTTGAAAAGCAACAGAAATGACATGTAGCAGGTGAAAAAATGCGTAAGAGAATCAAGGAGCTGGCCTCTGGAAAATTTGACTATGAGAAGCCTGAAGTGTCCTTTTCGGAAGAAACGATTGAGATGGAAGTACTGGAGAATATAGATTATTCCGGTATATTTTCCATGAAAAGTACCAATGATAGACCAATCCGTGGTGTGATTTATTCCAGCAGTCCAAGAATGGAATGTCTGACACCACAGTTTGACGGAAGAGAAATCAATATCCGTTACCGTTTTCATGGGAAGGGGCTTGACGAAGGGGATCAATACGAAGGGCAATTTACGATTGTATGCAATCAGGTTGAATACAGTCTTAATTTTCATGCCCAGATCTGCAGGCAGTATCCAGATTCTGTTATGGGTAAGATCAAGAATCTATATGATTTTTGCTGTCTGGCAAAGGAAAACTGGGAAGAAGGATATCAGTTATTCTACCACAAGTGCTTTCCAAATATTATCAAAACAAAAGAAATTAAGGAATCCATGCTCTATCAGGGGATTATTCAGTCAAAGCCTTCGAATCAGAACATGGAAGAGTTCTTGGTGGGAATCCGTAAGAAAAACAAAATCCATTTATCCGTAGATCAGACAGAGGTAAATTTTTCTTACCTTACGGTACCTGTAAAAGAAAAGATTGTGATTCAGAAAGATTCCTGGGGCTATGTAGAATTCACTGCCTCTGCAGATGGGGATTTTATTGTAATAGAGAAAAAGAAATTCAACACTTCTGATTTTCTTGGAAGCTGTTGTGAGTTTTATTATATGATCGATACCAGTATGCTTCATGCGGGTAAGAATTTTGGAAGAATTCGTTTTGAAAATGCCTACCAGACCATTGATGTCTCACTTCTGGTGGAACAGAAAAAGGAAAAAGATCCTGAATCAATCCGAATGCAGGTAAAAGAGTATCAGGTAGGTCTTATGGAACTGTATCAGGCATACCGTTTAAAGCAACTTGTCACTGGGGTATGGGCAAATGAAACCATAGAAATATTGAATCATCTTCATGCTCTTTTGCCGGAGGAGCCAATGTATCTTCTTATGAAAGCACAGGCATATATGATCAATCGACAGCGGCAGGAAGCGGAATGGATCCTAACGGAGTTTAAGAGACAGTGGCAGGACAGAAAAGCTCCGGTCTGGGGATATTACTTATATATTATGACCCTTATGGAACGAGAACCGGCTTATGTGGACCGTATGACCCGGGAAATAGAACTGATTTTCCACGAGAATCCGGATTCTGTCCTGTTATTCTGGGTGCTCTTGTTCCTGAAAGAAGAATATTTTAACAACAATGCAGGAAAATTAAAAGCCATAGAATACTGGGTGCTGAAAGGCTGTGCCTCTCCATATCTGTATATAGAGGCTTATTATCTGATTTCCCAGGATCCATATTTACTTCGAAAATTAGATTTATTTGAAATCAGAATTTTACGCTGGGCGATTCGACGTCATGTACTCACAAAAGAAATTGCAGAACAGATTTTCCAGATTGCAGAAATGTCCCGGGAATTTTCAATGGTCACTTATGAGTTAATGTGTGGAGCTTATGAAGTAAATCCAAAACCGCAGTATGTAGGAATCATTTGTCAGTATTTGATTAAAGGAAACCGGGTTGCTACCAAATACCACAAATGGTATGAAAAGGGAATTGAACTGGAACTTCGGATTACCAGTCTTTATGAGGCATTTTTGCTATCGATGGATGAACAGGCTCTGATGAATGTGCCGAAGATTATTCAGATGTATTTCCAATACGACAGTAATTTGCCATATCGGAAAATGGCGGTTCTATATAATAATATTATTGCAGGAAAAGACTCAGCTCCAGAGTTGTATAAGCAGTACCGGAAAGCTATGAGCAAGTTTGCTATGGAACAGATTATTTTAGGCCATATGGATGATAATCTGGCGGTGATCTATTCTGATATGCTAGAACTTGGCTTTATTAATCAGGATGTGGCATATGGGCTTTCCAAAATATTGTTTACCCATAAACTGGTGGTATTCGGAGGAAAAATGGTTCGGGCTCTGATCTATCAGAGACAGTTAAAAGAGCCTCAGATTGTACCCATTGTAGACAATGTGGCATATTTCCAATTGTTTTCCAAAGAGTATGTCATTCTTTTGGAGGACGCAAAAGGGCGGAGGTTTGCAGGAAGCATTCCATGTCAGGTGCAGGCACTTATGGATGCCGGCAAGTATCTTTCCAGATGTA
Organism: Agathobacter sp.; assembly: GCA_045124075.1. GTDB lineage: Bacteria > Bacillota > Clostridia > Lachnospirales > Lachnospiraceae > Roseburia. The sequence continues at coordinate 45,243 of JBGVLD010000076.1, read as the reverse complement.
TGGAATTGGCTCCTGAGAAGCTTAGCTACATGATCAACCGGTTTGGAACAAAGCAGAATTATTTAACATTTATGCCGGAGGATGAGCCTTTCTTTAGAAATCTGATCCGTCATCCAATGTTGAGTGAGGAATATCGGGGGAATATGCTTCCGGAAATTATCCATTATTATCAGAATAAGGGAAGATTAGACGAAGTTTCAGAGTATTTGCAGGTGGCAGATTTTCGATATATTTCCTCTACAGCAAGAAAGTATCTGCTGGATTTGTTTGTAGAGCATCATCTTCATCTGCAGGCATGCGAATTGATTTCAGAATATGGAATTGACCAGATGGGAGCTGCTGCAAAAGTAAATCTGTCTGTTTTTCTTCTGGAAAAGACACAGCAGCAGGAAGAAGATTTTACCACAGAAATTGTAATGGAAAGTTTCAGGGAAAAGAAGTATAATGAAGTTATTCTCGACTATCTTTGTCAATACTATCAGGGAACTACAGAAGAAATGATAAGTATCTGGAAGGCTGCAGAGAACTTTGAAGTAGATTCCAAACTTTTAATGGAGCGGATTCTTTCTCAGGCTTTATATACTGGAAGTAGAGAGTTGATTCTGGAGAAGATTTTCCGGAAATATTATGAACAGGGAGGCAGAGAGCTGGTGGTAAAGGCGTTTCTGTCTGTGTGGGCTTATGATTATTTCGTGGATGGGAAACAGCTTCAGGAATGGATGTTTGATATTATCCAGAATTTATATTTGTGCAGAGAAGACTTAAATGACGCTTGTAAATTAGCTCTTTTGAAGCGTTTAGGGGAGTCTGTGCCTACAAAATCCCAGATAGCTATAGAAGATGAGCTGTTAGGAGAATATACCCGTAGAAATATGATATTTGCGTTTTATAAGAAATTGGATAAATCATTGATCATCAAATATCATTTGTATGATAAAGTGATTTTTGAATATCATAGCAGGCCAGGAAAACACGTGGTACTTCATTACAGCAGGGATGAGGATGATGCAGAATTTATTTCTGAGGATATGGTCAATGTGTATGGTGGAATTTTTGTAAAGCAGTTCATTATGTTCTTTGGAGAAATGATTCAGTATTATGTATCAGAAGAATCTGGCGGTAAAGTAGAAGTGACGGAAAGTAATCGTCTGACTTGTAATGATATTTATAGTGAGAAGGATGAGAGTCGTTATAATCTGATCAATCAAATGCTGATTTCTAATACGCTTCATGAAGATTCGCTGTTTCAGTTTATGAAGAGATATGAGAATCTGGATGAGATAACTACAGAAGTTTTTGATATATTGTAAAGGATTTTAAAATGGAACAACAGAAAACACCTTACTATCTGGGCATTGATATGAATGATAAGTATGCCATGATCAGTTATTATCAACTGAATAGAAAAGAACCGGATACCGTCAGTCCTGTAGCTGGAAGTGAGAATTACCAGATTCCTGTTGTTCTTGCAAAAAGACGGGGGCTTGGACAGTGGTATTATGGAGAGGAAGCCAGACGTATGGCAAAATCCTGCGAGATGATATGTATTGATAACCTTTTAAGAAGGGCACTGGCAGGGGATTCTATTGTTATTGAAGAGGAAACCTATGAAGCAGAGGATTTGTTGGCACTTTTTATTAATAAGCTGCTTTTACTGCCTCAGAAGCTGGGGAATCCTATTGAATTTGATCGGTTAGTCATTACTTTAGAACGGTTGAATAAAGAAAACATGGAATTGTTCTGGAGAATTGCTCCAAAACTGGAGTTGGATAAAACTCAGTTCATGGTCATTGATCATAAGGAAAGCTTTTATTATTTTGCACTGAATCAACCAGAAGAACTGTGGCTTCATGATGTATTTTTATTAGAATGTGAGCTGGATGTGATAAAATATTATGGTCTTCATAGGAATATGCAGAGCCGACCGCAGGTTATTACCATTGAAGAGGGAGAACGGATTTCTTTAGGGGAGCCAAAGGATAATAATTTTTATAAATATCTGATAGAGGCTTTTGAGAATAAAGTGATTTCCAGTGTGTATCTGGTAGGAGATGGCTTTAATGGAAACTGGATGAATTCTTCTTTGAATTTCCTGTGTAGAGGAAGAAGAGCATTTATAGGAAATAATCTTTTTTCAAAAGGGGCCTGTTATGCAGGGGCGGTCAGAGACCGGGAAGATACCTGGAACTATATTTACATGGGTGAAAATGAGGTGAAATTTAATTTAAGCCTTAAAGTTTCCAATAAAGGAACACCAGAATTTTATAATTTGATCAGCGCAGGAAAGAACTGGTTCGAAACCACCGGCTGCTGTGAAGTAATCTTAAAGGATGTACCAGAAGTGAATTTCTGGAAACAGCTTCCTCATAGCAGAGATGCAAAAATTGAGACTTTGGAATTATCAGATTTGCCAAATAGACCATCCAGAACTACCCGTATTCAGATTCTGGCACAGCCTGTTTCCTGTGATAAAATAGAAATTACTATGAAAGATCTGGGATTTGGGGAGTTGTTTCCGGCCACAGATAAGGAATGGAAATACACCATGTCTATATAGGAGGGATTTATGGAAGAACTTTTGCTTTGTAATAGCCCCACAGCTTCGGTACCCTATTATGTAGAAGGAATCTCGCTGAATCTTTATTCTCTGGAAGAATTGAGTTATTATATTGCCAATAATGTCTATTTGCTGGATGATGGGTTCATGAGTTACGAACTTTGTAGCTGGATTGAGAAGGAATTAAAGGCAGAGGAATTGGGGCAGATTCTTCGTGAGGTTCTGGAAAAAAAACGAAAGCTTTCTTCTTTTGCAGGAGAAATTCTGATGTACTGTGGTTATTATGACAAGAAAGAAATATTGGAAATTCTTCAGGTCATTGCTGAAATGGAAGAAAAATCGGATTTCGAATGTAATAAGATAAGGGCAGATCGGCTGTTGGAAAAAGGAAAATACTACAGTAGTATATACGAATATAAAAGAATCCTGGAGTCACAGGAGTTGGAAGGGCAAAATGCGGTTCTGGAAGGAAATGTGTGGCATAATCTTGGAACGGCATATGCCAGATTGTTTTTGTTTGAAGAGGCCGCAAAATGCTACGAAAAAGCCTATTCATTAAATGAAGATCAGTCATCTTTAAATGCTTTGTTGAAGTCATATTGTTGTCTGCAGGATGAAAAGGCTCTTTTCCAGGCGACGCGAAGCCATCACGTAGAAGATATGGAACTGCAGGAAATAAAAAATCAGCTTTTGTTGATTCAGGATAGTGAAAAAACGAAACAATTTGAGACATATCTGGATACGATATTGGAATGGAAGGATAAAGGAATGAAAGCGGAATATCAGAAGGCACTTGGGGAGATTATCTTAAAGTGGAAAGAAGATTACCGTAGCATTTCAAAGGGCTAGTGTGATGTTTTTTGATTTTTTTAGGAAAAAAAAGTTTAATGACAAATTAGAGGAAAATCAGGATCTGGCAATCAGAGCCTATGCATCAGAGCCAAGAGTGAAGGAAAATATTCTCTCTCTTTGTGAACAGATGACAGGTTTTACAAAAGAAATGGAGAGTGTAAAACAGGAATACCGGCTGGTGACATCTTACTTAAATGATATACAGATCATAGAAGGCCTTTCAGCAGAGGAAAAAGAACCGATTCTGGTAAGTGCCAGGGAAATTTTAAAATCCAATAAAGCCAGGGAAGAGTATATGAAACTTGATAAAAAACTGGCAGATGTTCAGTTCATGCAGATGAAGGAACAGGAAATGGAGATTCCCGGTGCGATTGAAAGGTTAAAACGAAATGAAGATTTTCTTGGAAGAGTGGAAAGAGATTTAAAATATCTGGATGGAGAAAAACTTCATTTGATGCTACGTAGAAAAGAGAGGGAAAGAATACAGAAATCCTTGCGTGTATTGGCAATTCTTGCAGCAATTGTCAGTATTGGAGTGCTGGTACTTATTCGTCTGTTTTCAGCACAATTAGGGGATTTGGTAAATTTGGTATTTTTATTTGCATTGGCTTGTATTTGTTCTATATATGTTTATATTTTTGTTGATTATTCCAATTGCTCTGCAGACATTAAACGAAATTATATTAATCGAAATTATGCTATTACACTGGAAAATCATGCGAAAATCCGATATGTACATACAAAAAATGCTGTAGATTATGTCTGTGAAAAATATCATGTAAGAAATGCAAGGGAGCTGGAGTATATTTTTCAGTGTTATCAGGAAGCGGTAAGGGAACAGCAGAAATTTGAAAATGCCAATGCAGAATTGGATTATCATAACAAGGAGTTGGTAAAACAGTTAAGTGCCTTATGGCTTTATGATGCAAAGGCATGGCTGAATCATGTAGATGCGTTGATTGATCCCCGGGAGATGGTAGAACTTAAGCATAAACTGGTAACAAGACGCCAGAGAATCAGGGGCAGACTGGAAGAAATTCAAAAGAGTATCGAGGAAATAAAAGCTGAAGTAAAAGAATATCTACGACAGGTAGGAAGTGAAGCTGATGAAATGCAACAGCTTGTAAATGAAATGAAAAAATACGGTTTCTAAGGTTTTCAAAAAGGAGAGGCACTGCCTCTTCTTTTTTGCATATGTTATAGTAAAGAAGATAAGAAAGGAATCCCTATGGGATATTATCAAAGTGATATGAATATGTCTAAAGAAAATATGGATAGGATGCCTGTTGCGATGGCGTATGTTCCCTGGCAGCATTTTAATAAAACATATGAGCCGCAAAAAGCATTGAAGGTTGGAACAATCTTTCCAGAATTGGATAAACCTTTTACTGGAAGAAACGGAGGGATGATGCGAAGATGAACATGGGAAGTAGTCAGAGAATGAATCGACAGCAGCTTATGGAATGGATTATGATGTTAGGCTTTTGCTCCGTTGACATGGCGTTGTATCTAGATACACATCCAACAGATACAGATGCACTGGATTATTTCAAACAGTGTAAGGAACTCTATCAAAATGCCAGAGAGACTTATGAAGAATCCTTTGGTCCTCTGACAATAGGCGGTGTAAATTCGGATTCAGAATGGACTTGGGGCGAAGGTCCAATGCCATGGGAAGGAGTGTATTAATATGTGGACTTATGAAAAAAGATTACAGTATCCGGTTAAAATCACCCAGCCGAATGCAAAACTTGCCTCGTTTATTATGTCACAATACGGCGGTCCTGATGGCGAGATGGCAGCGTCCATGAGATATTTGTCTCAGAGATATTCTATGGAGAACCCAAAAGTAGCAGGTCTTTTAACGGACATTGGAACAGAAGAGCTGGCTCACCTTGAGATTGTGGCAGCAATTATCCGGCAGTTGACCAAAGGCTTAAGTGCAAAAGAACTGGAAGCGGCAGGTTTTGGTCCGTATTATATTGATCACACTGCTGCCATCTGGCCACAGGCGGCAGGCGGCGTACCATTTAATGCCTGTGAATTTCAGTCAAAAGGAGATACCATAACAGATCTTTTTGAAGATATGGCGGCAGAACAAAAAGCAAGAACTACTTACGATAATATTCTTCGTGTGGCAAAAGACCAGGAGGTAGCAGATCCAATCAAGTTCTTACGAGCCCGTGAGATCGTTCATTTCCAGAGATTTGGAGAAGGACTTAGAATTGTACAGGATGAATTAGACAGTAAGAACTTCTATGCATTTAATCCACAATTTGATTAAAGTATTGAATTGAATAGAGGCATTTTTCCAGAAACATTCCAGAAACTTGGTTGATAATCCGGGGAACTTGTTATATAATAGCCCTTATTGAAGCACATGAAAATTATTATGAGAACAATGTGCAGTAAGCAGATAATTGTGCTGCTTGCAGAAAGTAAGGGAGAAAAGATTATGAGTAAAGTTCGTACCAGATTTGCACCAAGTCCAACAGGAAGAATGCATGTAGGAAATCTCCGGACTGCATTATATGCTTATTTAATCTCTAAGCACCAGGACGGAGATTTTATTTTAAGAATAGAAGATACTGACCAGGAACGTTATGTGGAAGGTGCGGTAGATATTATTTATCGTACTTTGGCAAAGACAGGTCTGATTCATGATGAAGGACCTGATAAGGACGGTGGATGTGGTCCATATGTGCAAAGTGAACGTCAGGCAAAGGGAATTTATCTGGAGTATGCAAAACAGTTAGTGGAAAAAGGGGAAGCTTATTACTGTTTTTGCGATAAAGAACGTCTGGAAAGCTTAAAGACCTCTGTGGCTGGAAAAGAGATTACCGTATATGACAAACACTGCTTAAGTCTTTCAAAAGAAGAGGTGGAAGAGAAATTAAAAGCAGGAGTACCATATGTCATTCGTCAGAATAATCCAACAGTAGGTACAACTACTTTTGTGGATGAGATATACGGAGATATTACTGTAGATAACTCCGAACTGGATGACATGATCTTAATTAAATCCGATGGATACCCAACCTATAACTTTGCAAACGTTGTAGATGATCATTTAATGGGCATTACTCATGTAGTACGAGGAAATGAATATCTTTCCTCATCTCCAAAATACAATCGTCTTTATGAGGCATTTGGATGGGAAGTGCCAGTATATGTTCATTGTCCATTGATTACAGACGAGAACCACCAGAAACTCAGTAAACGCTGTGGTCATTCATCTTTTGAAGATTTAGTCGAACAGGGATTTTTAACAGAAGCCATTATTAACTTTGTAGCACTGTTAGGATGGAGCCCTGCAGACAATGAAGAAATCATGTCATTAGAAGAACTGGTAGCCAAATTCGATTATCTGCATATGAGCAAATCTCCAGCAGTATTTGATTATACTAAGTTGAAATGGATGAATGGCGAATATATCAAGAGAATGGATTTTGATACTTTTTATGAGATGGCACTTCCATATATGAAAGAAATGATTCATAGAGATGTGGATTTTGCAAAAGTTGCAAAAATGGTGCAGAGCCGAATAGAAATCTTCCCAGATATCAAAGATCATGTAGATTTTATTGACGAGCTTCCAGAGTATGATGTGGCAATGTATACTCACAAGAAGATGAAGACCAATACAGAGTCTTCTTTAGAGGTTTTAACAGAGATTCTTCCAATTTTAGAGGCTCAGGAAGATTATAGCAATGATGCATTATATGCAGCACTCTGTAAATTCGTAGAGGAAAAAGGCGTAAAGAATGGTTATGTTATGTGGCCAATCCGTACCGCAGTATCAGGCAAACAGATGACTCCTGGCGGAGCTACTGAGTTAATGGAATTATTAGGAAAAGAAGAATCCATTGCCCGTATCCGCAAAGGAATCGAATTACTTTCCAACTAATCTGAGGTTATTCATGAATTTTAACAAGTCTCAAACATGGGCCATCCGTCATAAGGATGGTCCCATGCTTGTATTAGCAGGCCCGGGATCCGGGAAAACAGCAGTCATTACCCATCGAACAAAAAATTTAATAGAGGAATACAAAGTTTCTCCTTCTAATATTCTGGTCATTACCTTTACGAAAGCTGCTGCCATGGAAATGAAGCAGCGGTTTGAAAGACTTATGGGGCAGAGTAGGACGGGAGTCTCCTTTGGAACCTTTCATGGGATCTTTTTTATGATATTAAAATATGCCTATGGGTTTCAAAGTTCCAATATTGTATCAGAAGAGCAGCGGTTTGAGTATGTCAGGGAAGCAATTTCCTATCATAATTTGGATATTAAGGATGAAAGTGAATTTATTGGGAATATTTTGGGAGAAATCAGTTATGTAAAAAATTCCCAGGTAGATATTGCACACTATTATTCCAATCAGTGCGGAGAAGAAGTATTCCGGGATATTTATACGGAATATAATAAAAGGCTGAAAAAAAATCGTCTTATTGACTTTGATGATATGTTGACTTATACCTATGAGCTGTTTACCCAGCGTAAAGATATTCTGGAGGTATGGCAGAAAAAATATCAGTACATATTGGTAGACGAGTTTCAGGATATCAATGCTATTCAGTATGACATTATAAAAATGATGGCAGCACCGGAGAATAATTTATTTATTGTCGGGGATGATGATCAGTCTATTTATCGTTTTCGGGGCTCAAAGCCGGAAATCATGATGAATTTCACAAAAGACTACCCAGATGCTCAAAGAATTCTTTTAGATTATAACTATCGATGTGATGCTAATATTGTAGAAACTTCCTTAAAATTAATTGGACATAACGATAAACGATTTACAAAAGCGATTAAACCTGCAAAAGCGGCAGTATATCCGGTAAATTATATGGAATTTGAAAATCAGCGGGAAGAAAATCTTTTTTTGATCCGTCAGATTGCTCTGGGAATCAAGGCTGGCAGAAGTTTTTGTGATTATGCAATCTTATTCAGGACAAATATCCAGCCCAGGTTTTTAATGGAGCTTTTGATGAGTTATAATGTACCTTTTAAGACGAAAGAGAAAATACCAAACCTATATGAGCACTGGATTGCCAGAGATATTTTTACCTATATTCGGATTGCACAGGGGAGTCGGAGCAGGGCAGATTTCTTACAGATCATGAACCGACCAAAACGTTATATTGGAAGAGATTCTTTATGTGAAACAACAGTAGCTTTTGATGAATGGGAGAAATTATATGATGAGCAGCCATGGATTGCAGAGCGGATTGAAAGGCTGGAATACGATATCAAAATGTTATCTAAAATGAGTCCTTATGCAGCAATCAACTATATCCGTAAAGGAATTGGATATGATGATTTTATTGCAGAATACGCCCAATATCGCCAAATGAACAAAGAGGATATGTATGATATTTTGGAGGAATTACAGGCAGGATCTAAAGGCTTTAAGACTTATGAAGAATGGAAGACTCATATTGCGGACTATTCCAAAGAATTGGAGCTGCTTGCCCAAAAGAAGCAGACCAATCCAAACGCGGTTACTTTGGTGACCCTGCATGGAGCAAAAGGATTGGAATTTCCCTGCGTATTTATTGTAGACGTGAATGAGGGACTGATTCCATATAAAAAGGCCGTTCTTCCTCAGGAATTAGAGGAAGAACGGCGGATGTTCTACGTAGGAGTGACCCGGGCTCAGGAAGAACTCTACATTTATTCCGTAAAGACACTTCACAACAAGGACCAGGATATTTCCCGATTCGTAAAGGAAATGGGGTTAAAAGACAATCAGTCATCTAAAGAATTATAGAAGTCCTCATCAAGCAGTTCGTCAAAGCGATCTGCTGCAGCTTCATATTCTTCTTCATCTTCAATGTAACCAAGAGAAGGAAGTCCCTGTTCATCTTCTGCATAGCGGTAGATATACACACATCCTTCTTCGTTTGGCTTACCGTCTTTATCTAAAGGCTCTAATGCAATATAATCCTGATTATCTACATCAAAAATTGTTAAAATACGGCATTCAATATCTCCTTCGTCCAAATTTAAGGTTACCCGTATATCATCCATTTCCTCTTCTGTAACAGGTATGATCTTTTCTTCTGACATATTTTATCCTCCCGATGGTTATTTTTATTATTTTATTATAAATGGCACATAATAAAAAGGCAAGTATGAACAAGTATGAAAAAGAGGTATACAAATGTACCAAAAAAAGGTATAATGGTTCGTAAGTATATAAAATTGTAAACAAAGGAAAGAGGCATGAATTATACAATTACAAGGGGAAATTATGAAAAAATGGGGCTGCTCCGGGAGAGAGACCGGGCAACGTTTACTTTTGCAGGGGAGAAAGAAGACGCCTGCTTTGTTGTGCTGGTTGATGAAAAAGAAGAGCAGGAAATCCGGATATTAGTTCCGCCAGAATATTGTTTCGGTTCCCTTAGGTCTATTCAGATTTCGGGAATTCCTATGGACAAGTTCTATTATTACTATGAAGTGAATGGAAAGAAGTACTTAGATCCATACGCAAGAGGAATTGCAGGAAGAGAGGTCTGGAATGAGATAGACCGGGCAGAGAAGGATTACAGAGTCTATGCAACATTTCCTAATATGAATTTTTCCTGGGATGATGACAAAGCGCCGGAGATTCCTAAGGAAAAGATGATCATGTACAAGCTTCATGTAAGAGGTTTTACCATGGATCATGCAGGAGTAGGCAGAAATGCAGGAAAATTTGCAGGTGTGCAGAATAAGATTCCATATCTGAAGGAGCTTGGAATTACGACCCTTGAATTGATGCCGGTTTATGAATTTGAAGAAATGCCTTTACCAGTTGCAAAAGAACTGCCAGATTATATTAATTGGAAGACAGAGATGGAGGATGTGATTCGTCCAGAAGAGACCGAAGAGATTACTGGTAAGTTAAATTATTGGGGATATTGCAAAGGAGATTATTTTGCAGTAAAGACATCCTATGCAAAGAATCCTAAGAAAGCAGCTTTAGAATATAAACAGTTAATTAAGAATCTTCATGAAAATAATATGGAATGTGTTATGGAAATGTTCTTTCCGGAGGATGTGAATCATAATCTGGTATTAGATGCACTGCGGTTCTGGGTACGGGAATATCATGTAGATGGTTTTCATTTGCTGGGAACCAATCTTCCAATTACTGCCATTGCTCAGGATGTTTGGTTAAGCAGGACTAAGATTTTCTATACGGATTTTCAGGAGGGAGATATCCGTAAGAAGGGAACATATCGTAACCTTTATATTTACAAAGAAGAATATCAGTATCCGATTCGTAAGATCTTAAATCATATGAACGGGGATTTGCAGGAGTTCTTCAATCAGCAGAGAAAGCAGAGAGAAGAAGTTGGATTTGTAAACTTCCTTGCCAGCAATAATGGTTTTACTTTAGCAGATATTTTTATGTATAATGTAAAACATAACGAAGAGAATGGGGAAGGAAATGAGGATGGAGATTCCTGGAATTTCAGTAACAATTACGGAGTGGAAGGTCCTTCCCGTAAGAAATATGTCTCAGCCATGAGAAAGAGACAGTGGAGAAATGCCATGGTTATACTGATGATGGCACAGGGAGTTCCTCTGATTATGGCAGGAGATGAGTTTGGAAACTCTCAGAAAGGTAATAATAATGCCTACTGTCAGGATAATCCGATTGGTTGGGTAAACTGGAAGAATAAGAATAATTATGAGCAGGAACTGGTCTTTTTGAAGGGATTAATTGAGCTGCGCAACAAATATCCGCAGCTTACTTTAAAGTACCCATTCCGTTTTCAGGACTATCTTTCTCTGGGATTCCCGGATGCTTCTATTCATGGAGAGCATGCCTGGATTTCTCAGATTGATAAAGGAAGAATGAGTCTTGGAATCATGTATTCTGGTGTTTATGGTGTGCAGGAGAAAGATGAGAAAAATATGAAAAATGCCCCGGATGTCTATGTGGCATATAATTTCTATACCGCACCGGTAAAATTGGCACTGCCAAAGCTTGCGAACAAGAAAAAGTGGTATTTAGTACTGGATTCTTCCAGAGAAGAGAATCAGATTTTGAAAAAGGAACAGCTGTTAAAAGGACAGCAGTATGTACCAGTGGAACCACAGTCTATCTGTGTGCTGGTGGGAAAGCAGGGATAGTAGTATGAAAGCCTGGGAACATTTTAAGACAATCACTCATCATAAAATGCTGGTCATGAAAGGATGTTTTAAGCTTGGTATGTATAAGCAGGGACTTCTTCATGATCTGTCAAAATATGCACCGTCAGAATTTTTGATTGGATGTAAATATTATAAAGGATATATGAGTCCTAACAATGTGGAAAGAGCGGAGAAAGGTTATTCTTCTGCCTGGCTTCATCACAAGGGAAGAAACAAACATCATCTGGAATACTGGATTGATTATGCAGCTTCAGAAACCAGCAAAACTGGACATTCGGGCATGGAAGGAATGAAAATGCCAATCAAATATGTAGTGGAAATGTTTGTGGACCGGATTGGTGCTTCTAAGAATTATCAAGGAGAAAATTATACAGATGCCAGCCCTCTTATTTATTATGAAAGAGGGCTGGGGAACTATCTGATTCACCCTGATACCCAGGCTCTTTTGGAATTTTTATTGGAAATGCTGGCAAAAAGAGGGGAAAATCCGACTTTTTCTTATATTAGACGCAAAGTACTAACCGAAAAAATTCCTTACAATAAGAAAACTTTAGATCGATGGAAAGAGAGACTTTAGGTCCTCTGGCAGAGGCGCTTCAAGCCGAATGGATTCCTTTGTAACCGGATGTACAAATTCCAGAAAGGCAGCATGGAGCGCCTGTCTTTTTATCCAGGTATAATCTGGATTGTACAAAAAGTCTCCAATTAAAGGATATCCCAAATGCTTCATGTGTACCCGGATCTGATGAGTTCTGCCGGTTTCCAGAGTAAGAAGTATGAAAGAAAGGTTTTTCTCTGCATCATAGGCAAGCCTTTTGAAGTGGGTAATAGCAGTCTCTCCTAATTCAAAATCTACCTGTCTTTCGATAGTAGAGCCGTCTTTTCGGGCAATAGGGGCATTGATCGTGCCAGATTCAGGAACAAGTCCCTGACAAATGGCATAATAACTCCTGTGGATCTGCCGGGTAGCAATATGTCTGCTTAAAATTCCGGCACTTAAAGCATTTTTTGCAATGATTGTAAGTCCTGTAGTATCACGGTCTAACCGGTTCATGCATCGAAAAGGATAGGAAATACCGGACTGTTCATTATACCAGGCAAGAGCATTTGCCAGAGTATTTTCATAGTTATTCATAGAAGGATGAACGGGCATATTAGCCGGTTTGTTAATTGCAATCAGATCTTCGTCTTCATAAAGCACCGAAAATTCCAGTTTCACTGGAGTTGCAGTGTTTTTTTCTTCTTTTTCTTCTAACGTAATGGTAAGGATATCACCGCAATATAATTTTTCCGTTACATAAGCCCAGATACCATTTCGTTTGATTCCTTCTTTGGTCTTTTTCAACTGTACCAGTACAGGATGAGAATAGCCCCTTTTCTTTAAAAAATCTCCAACTCTGATTCCATTTTCTATATCTGTAATTCTATAAGTGAGAATTCGCGTCATAAGGACCTCTTTCTAAATAATAGGAATGTTTTTAATTATACTTCATATTGTCCCTTTTTGCTAGGAAAAGCACGAAAACTGTTTTGGAAACATAGAATATAGAAAATAAGCATTTCAGGTGAAATTGTGAAAACTTTTTTAAATCCCTTATCCCCGGAAGAGGAAGAAGAATGCCTGAAAGAAGTGCAGCAGGGAAGTAAAGAGGCAAGAGAAAGACTGATTCTGCACAATATGCGTCTGGTTGCCCATGTGGCAAAAAAATATGCAGGCAGTGAGGAAGATCCTTCGGATTTAATTTCAATTGGGACAATTGGGCTGATAAAAGCAGTTTCGGCGTTTAAATGCGACTATGGAAGCAGGTTTGCTACCTATGCCATTCGGTGCATTGATAACGAAATGCTTATGTATTTTAGAAGTAAGAAGAAAACAAGAGCTGATGTGTCTTTATTTGAACCAATTGGTACAGACAAGGAGGGAAATCAGATCCATCTGGTGGATGTGTTGGTCCAGGAAAGTGTAGATGTGACGGAACAAATGGAAATACAAAGGCAGATCGGGATATTACGGGAAACCATGAAGGAAAGCCTATCAGAGAGGGAATACGATATTATCGTAAAACGATATGGCTTGATTACCGGCGAGGAACTGACTCAGAGGGAAATTGCGGATTCTTTGGGGATTTCCCGATCTTATGTATCTCGAATTGAAAAAAGAGCTTTGGAAAAACTAAAAAAATCTCTAAATTCTTAAAAACTTATGGAAAAAGATGTATTTTATGGTACAATAAAATCATCTTTTTTCTTTGCATGGTTCTATGCATTTTCCCATATAGTTTAGATAGGAGAAAATATGTATAGCACAATTTTAACAGCAGTATTAAAGGGTATCTGCACCATTCCGGTTACGGTGGAGGTGGATATCAGTACTGGCATGCCCGTTTTTGAAATGGTAGGAAATCTTTCCTCGGAGGTAAAAGAAGCAAAAGAGCGGGTACGTACGGCACTTCACAATTGTGGAATTGTTCTTCCAGCCAAGCGGATTACCATAAATCTGGCACCGGCAAATGAAAGAAAAACAGGAACGGGATTTGACCTTCCTATTGCAGTGGCGCTTTTATGTTCTTTAGGGCTGGTAGATAAGGAGTTATGCAAAAATAAAATCTTTGCAGGAGAACTGGGACTAAATGGACAGATTCTTCCTGTAAACGGGATTCTTCCCATTGTATCGGATGGAGAAAAGGCTGGAATCCAGGAATTTGTGGTACCGACGGGGAATCAGAGCGAAGCCTCTCTTGTAAAAAAAGCCAGAATCTATGGATTTTCCAGTTTAAAAGATGTAATTGACTTTTTAAATGGCAAGAAAATTATATGGAGAGAATTTGTGAATGCTTCCCCAAAAAAAGAAAAAACTATGGATTTTTCAGAGGTGAATGGGCAGAATTATCTGAAACGGGTCTGTGAGATAGCTGCAGGTGGAATGCATAATCTTTTAATGATTGGGCCGCCAGGAGCTGGAAAGACTATGATATCGGAGCGGCTTTCTACCATTTTGCCGCCGCTTTCGGAAGAAGAACAGCTAGAACTGTCCAAAATATACAGTGTCTGCGGTCTTTTGAATAACCAGGATTCCTTAATTACGGAAAGACCCTTCCGCAGTCCTCACCATACTATTACAAAGACGGGATTGGCAGGAGGCGGTACAATGCTTCGACCGGGAGAAATCTCTCTTGCTCACAAAGGTGTTCTGTTTTTGGACGAGCTTCCAGAATTTCAGAAAGCAGCCATAGAAATCTTGAGACAGCCTTTGGAAGAAAAACTGGTCAGGCTGGTCAGGGCCAGGGGCAGCGTATCCTATCCAGCAGATTTTCTTTTGTTAGCTTCCATGAATCCTTGTAACTGTGGATATTATCCGAACATGCAGAAATGCAGATGCACTCCTGGCAGCATTAAACGCTATTTAGAGAGGATTTCCCAGCCCTTCTTAGATCGGATGGATCTCTGTGTAGAAGCGGTTCCATTAAGCTATCAGGAGCTTAATGGCAGTGGAGGAACTGAAACATCTGCCACCATTCGTGAGAGAGTCACAGGATGTCATAAAATTCAACAGGAGAGATTTAAAGATGAGATTTTCAGTTATAACAGCCAGATTCCAGCCTCAAAACTAAAGGAATACTGCAAATTGGGGCAGAAAGAAGAAACTTATATGGAGCATGTATACGAAAAATTTTCTTTAACAGCCAGAACCTATCATAAAATTCTTCGAGTGGCCAGAACCATTGCGGATTTAGATGAAAGTGAGGCCGTTGTACAGAAACATTTAAATGAGGCGGTATGTTACCGCATCATTGATCAGAAATTCTGGGGAGGAATATAGATGAAGTATGCATTTTGGTTGGCTAATGTTCCTGGGATGATCAGTAGAAGGATTCAGTGTCTTTTGGAAACCTGCGCCAGTGCCGAAGAAATATATGGACTCCCTGAAAAACAGCTCTTTCATATAGAAGGAATTACGCAAAAAGAGGCAGAAGCAATTTTGGAAAGTCGAAAGAACTGGAATTTAGAAAAGAACTGGATGGATCTGTGTGCCCAGGGCATATCTTTTGTATCTGTGGAGCAAAAGGAATATCCCGATCGCTTGAGAAATATTATAAATCCTCCTTTTTCTTTGTATTATAAGGGGAAATTGCCGGATCCAAGCAAAAAATCGGTGGCCATTGTTGGGGCAAGAGGCAGAAGCCAGTATGGGAGATCTGCTGCTACAGCACTGGCAGGAGACCTTGCCAGAAATGGTATAGAGGTAATCAGCGGGCTGGCAAGGGGGATTGATGCAGATAGTCACGCTGGAGCGCTGGAGGCAGGGGGAGATACCTATGCCGTTCTGGGAAATGGAGTGGATATCTGTTATCCAAGACAGAACCGGTATCTTTATGATGAAATTTGTAAAAAAGGAGGAATCATTTCGGAATATCCATTAAATTCAGAAGCAGTGTCCTGGCATTTCCCAGAAAGAAATCGTATTATTTCAGGTCTGTCTGATGTAGTAGTAGTAGTGGAAGCCAGAAAGAAAAGTGGTTCTTTGATTACAGCAGATTATGCTATGGAACAGGGGAAGGATGTATATGCCCTGCCAGGAAGAATCTTCGACCCATTGAGTGAAGGTTGCAATCAGTTGATTTTTCAAGGGGCAGGAATCCTTACAAATATTTCTGAATTTGTCAGTCAGCTGGGAGATTCTGGGGATTTTTTATATCAGCAGATTAATTTTAAAAAAAATCTACTTGAAAAAGATGAACTGTTGGTGTATAGTTTACTCGATTTTGCTCCAACGGGTATAGGGACGTTGATCGAGAAATCAGGTCTGTCTCTTTTAGAACTTTTGTCTGTTTTGGAAAGAATGGAGCAAAAAAGTTTGATAAAAGAAATGATTCCGAATTATTACGTTCGGTGTATTTAGACAGGAATAAAGGAAAGGAATCGGATTATGGCTAAGTATCTGGTAATCGTGGAATCTCCAGCAAAAGTGAAGACAATCAAGAAATTCCTTGGGAAAAATTACGAGGTAGTGGCTTCTAACGGTCATGTACGTGATTTGCCAAAAAGTACATTAGGAATTGACGTTGAGAATGATTTTGAACCAAAATATATTACGATCCGTGGAAAGGGAGATGTACTTGCAAAACTTCGAAAAGAAGTAAAGAAAGCAGATAAAGTATATCTGGCAACGGACCCGGACCGTGAAGGAGAAGCGATTTCCTGGCACCTTTCCAAGGCTTTGAAGCTGGAAGGAAAACAGGTACACCGGATCAGTTTTAATGAGATTACCCAGAATGCAGTAAAGGCATCCTTAAAGAATCCAAGAGAAATCGATATGGATCTGGTAGATGCTCAGCAGGCAAGAAGAGTCTTAGACCGTATGGTAGGTTATAAGATCAGTCCTTTGCTTTGGGCAAAGGTAAAAAGAGGTTTAAGTGCAGGACGTGTTCAGTCAGTAGCCCTTCGTATTGTCTGTGATAGAGAAGAGGAAATTGCTGCATTTACACCAGAAGAATACTGGAGTCTGGATGTGCAGCTCCTTCCAAAAGGGGAGAAGAAACCGATTACTGCTAAGCTCGTGGGAAAAGAAAAAGAAAAGATTGCTATTTCCTCTAAGGAAGAAATGGATCAGATTCTGGAAGAGATGAAACAGGGCAATTTCCAGATCCTGGATATAAAAAAAGGGGAAAGAGTAAAGAAAGCACCCCTTCCATTTACGACCAGTACTCTTCAACAGGAGGCTTCCAAGGCACTGAATTTTCCAATTTCCAAGACCATGCGTATTGCGCAGCAGCTTTATGAAGGTGTTGATGTAAAAGGTCAGGGAACTGTGGGTCTGATTACTTATTTAAGAACGGATTCTGTTCGTATTTCAGAGGAAGCTGATGCGGCAGCAAGAGATTTTGTGCAGTCTGCTTATGGAGAGGAATTTCTTTCCGAGGGGCAGGGGCGTAAGAAAAAAGAAGGAAAGATTCAGGATGCTCACGAAGCAATCCGCCCTTCTGATATTAACCGGCTTCCTTCTGAAATTAAGGAATCCTTATCCAGAGATCAGTTTCGTTTGTATCAGCTAATTTGGAAGCGCTTTGCAGCAAGCCGTATGGCGAATGCAGTTTATGAAACCACAACCATTACGATTGGTGAGGGAGAGTATCGTTTCCATGTGTCTACCTCAAAGTTAGCTTTTGAAGGTTTTATGGCAGTCTATACAGAAGCGGATGAGGAAAAGACCTCCAAACAGGTAACTTTAAATTCTGTCGATATGGATACAACATTATCCTTTGTAGAATTTGAGCCAAAGCAGCATTTTACCCAGCCGCCAGCTCATTATACAGAGGCTTCTCTGGTTAAGACGCTGGAAGAATTAGGAATTGGACGACCGAGTACCTATTCTCCGACCATTACGACCATTATTGCCAGAAGATATATTACTAAAGAAAATAAGAATCTGTATATTACAGAAATCGGAGAAGTTGTCAATTCTATTATGAAAGAATCCTTCCCGACTATCGTAGATGAACATTTTACTGCGAATATGGAATCTCTTTTGGATGGAGTGGCAGAGGGCAATGTAAATTGGAAAATGGTAGTATCCAATTTTTATCCAGATTTAGCTCAAGCTGTGGAGAATGCGGAAAAAGAACTTGAAAAAGTTACAATTGAAGATGAAGTTACCGATGTCATCTGTGAATCCTGTGGAAGAAATATGGTCATTAAATATGGTCCTCATGGAAAATTTCTTGCTTGTCCAGGTTTTCCGGAATGTAGAAATACTCTTCCATATTATGAGAAGACTGGTGTCAGCTGTCCGAAATGTGGAAAAGACGTGGTGATCAAAAAGACCAGAAAAGGACGTAAATTTTATGGTTGTGTTGATAATCCGGAATGTGATTTCATGAGTTGGGCAAGACCAGTAGAACAGAAATGCCCGAAATGTGGAAGTTATATGGTGGCAAAAGGAAATAAATATGCCTGTGCCAGCGAAACCTGTGGATCTGTTATGGTGCCACCATCGAAAAATGAATCAATTTAAATTGTTTGGTTGAATTGTCAGATAAATTGTGCTAGAATGACTTCTAGCTGAAAAGTATGTGTGAACCAGTCTGATGGATTGGTTCAAAACAAAAAAGATTTAGGGGGAAGCACTGTGAGTGTACAACTGTTGGATAAGACTCGTAAAATAAATAAGCTGCTTCATAATAACAGCTCATCAAAAGTTGTTTTTAATGATATTTGTGATGTTCTGACCGGAATACTGGAGTCTGATATTCTTGTGATCAGTAGAAAAGGAAAAGTTTTAGGATCCAGTACCTGTAAAGGAGTAGACGAGATTAAAGAATTGATTGTAGATGAAGTAGGAGGATATATTGATCCTATTTTAAATGAACGTCTGCTTGGAATTTTGTCTACGAAAGAGAATGTAAATCTGGAGACTCTGGGATTTGGCGAAGAGACCAGAAAATATAGAGCTATTATTACACCAATTGATATTGCTGGTGAGAGATTGGGAACTTTATTTGAGTACCGAAGTGAAAGAGAATATGATATTGATGATATTATTCTTACAGAGTATGGAACTACGGTAGTAGGTCTGGAAATGATGCGTTCTGTAAATGAAGAGAATGCAGAGGAAGAACGTAAATTTCAGATTGTCAGATCTGCAATCAGTACGTTATCCTTCTCTGAGTTAGAAGCTATTATTCATATTTTTGAAGAAATGGATGGAACAGAAGGAATTCTGGTTGCCAGCAGAATTGCGGATAGAGTAGGTATTACTCGTTCTGTTATTGTAAATGCATTGCGCAAATTTGAAAGTGCTGGTGTGATTGAATCCAGATCTTCTGGTATGAAGGGAACTTACATCAAAGTTGTCAATAATGTAGTTTTTGATGAACTGGAAGCAATTAAGAAAAAGAATAGGTAACAATTTCCCAGGGAGGGGAGAGCGAAACAAATGGACTTATTAAAAAATAAGTCCATTTTTTACATATTTTGTGTTTTTTTCTTGAAAAAAATCAATATCATGTAAAAAATGTAAAAAAGTGTCTTGTGTTTTTTTGGAAATACACTATAATAATTATGATAGTGTTATTAGGAGAAGTATGTGGAGGTAGAAAATATGATTCAATCAAATGCATATGACTACGTAGATATATTGGACAAAGCGGCAGATGCCAGTTGGACCCGGGAGAATTTGATTGCAAACAACATTGCGAATGTAGATACTCCTGGATATAAGAGACAGGATTTGGAATTTGAGGAACTTTTAAAGGACGAGTTAGGAAGAAATCAGTATATTTCCCTGGATAAAAAGGTGAGAAATGCAAATTTGAACCATCTTGAACCAAATGTCTTTACTGATTATGCCGGTTATTCCTATCGACTAGATGGGAATAATGTGGATATTGATGTGGAGCAGGTAGAACTTGCTTCAGAACAGATCAAGTATCAGGCATTAACCACCAGTATCAGTTCAGAATTTGAACGGATGAGAACTGTGCTTAGATAGTTAGAAAGGAGTATTTTATGGGATTATTTCAAGCATTTAATATCAGTGCGTCAGGAATGACAGCAGAACGATTTAGAACGGATATCATTGCAGAGAATATCGCGAATGTAAATACTACGACTACAGAAAGCGGTGGACCATACCGTCGTAAGATCGTAACTTTTCAGGAGAAAGAGGTAAACGCTTTTAGTCAATTATATACTGCTTCCAAGAATGAGGCGGTAGGAAATGGTGTGCGTGTTGCTTCTGTAACAGAAGATTATGAGACGGATTTTGTTATGGAATATGATCCTGCAAATCCAGATGCAGATGAGAATGGATATGTACATTATCCAAATGTAAACACAGTTACAGAAATGACCAATCTGATTGATGCTACAAGAGCTTATGAAGCTAATGCTACTGCTTTTAATGCTAGTAAGAGTATGGCGTTAACAGGTCTTTCTGTGGGAAAATCATAATAGAGATTAGTGCATAATAAAGGAATATAAAGGAATAGGGGATAATATGGATATTTCAGCTTTAAGTGGTGTTGCTGCCAGTTATAGACAAACGTATTTACAGGATGCTTCTTTATTAGAAGAGACTAGTGAATCTTTTGATTCGATTTTTACTTCCATGCTGAATTCCTTGGATGAAACAAATTCATTACAGAAAGCAGCAGAATCAGAAGAAATTAAATTTTCCCTGGGAGAATCAGAGAATACTCATGATCTTTTGATTGCTCAGGCTAAGGCAAATGTAGCCCTTCAATATACCGTAGCTGTAAGAGATAAATTAATTGAGGGTTATAAAGAAATTATGCAGATGCAGATTTAATAAAAGGGGTTAATTATGCCGGAACAAATTAAAAACGTACTTGATAAGGTTGTTGAGTGGTGGAAAAAATTCAGTACAAGACAGCGGATTTTTATGATCAGCATTACAGCAGTCCTTATTCTTGCATTGATTATTTTATACGTGGTGGTTTCCAGACCTGAGATGGTGAAACTATATGAGGCTTCAGATTCAAAGGAAGCTGCTCAGATTAGGGAATTGTTAGACAGTGATAGCAGTATTGATTATAAAATTGAAAATGATAATCTTACTTTTTCAGTAGACAAGAAGGATGAAGCAAATGCTAGTATGCTTTTGGGCTCTAATGATTTTCCTTCTAAGAATTATAGTATTGAAAGTGTTACCAGTGGAAGCTTTACCCAGACTTCAGCGGATAAACAAAATTTATATAAATATTATTTGGAGGAGAAGTTTGCAGATCATCTTTCTTCCCTTAGCAATGTAGAAAGTGCCCTTGTTGATATTAATTTAGCAGATGATGATGGTACGATTCTTTCTTCGAAAGAAGAGAACTCTGCTGCAGTTACACTTACATTATGTGATGAGATGACAGCGGAACAGGCGAATGGATTAGCGCAGTTTGTGGCTACTCAGTTGGGAAATAAAACCACAGAGAATATTACTATTATGGATAGTGATATGAATGTATTGTTTACTGGTTCTAATGCAGATTCCACAGCTTCTATTATCAGTTCACAACTGAGTTATCAACAAAAAATGGAATCTAAAATGAAAAATGAAGTCATTGAATTGCTGGAAACCTCTAAGGTGTTTTCTTCTGTACATGTTGGTTTGCATCTGGATATGGATTTTTCAGAGACAGAAGTAGTGCAGAAAGAGTATTCTACACCAGAAGGACAGAATTATGGTCCGCTTTACAGTGAAGACTATTATGAACAGAGTACAACAGGTGGCTCGGGTGGAGTGCCTGGAACAGATTCTAATGATGATAATTCTTATGTGACAGAAGATGATGAATATACTTCTTCTGATACAGTGGAATATTCCAAACAGTATCATACAGATGAAAAGGTAACTACCAGCAGTAACAGTGGTGGAAACATTAATTATGTTGCCTCTACCATTTCGGTTAATACAACAAAGACGGTTGTATATTATGAGGAGACCTTACGTAAAGAGGGAAAACTGGATGACATCTCTTATGAAGAATACAAAGCAAAGAACAGTGATAAGGTATTAGTTTCTACAAATGATGAGACTTTGGTCCAGACAATTGCAAATGCAACTGGTTTTTCGACAGATAATATCACAGTCAACAGCTATGAACAGGCAGTCTTTTATGATGAACCTGAAGCAACCCGGTCCTGGAGTGATATTTTACAGATCGCACTTACGGTACTTATTTTTGCATTGCTTGGTTTTGTAGTATTCCGCAGTACAAGAAAACAGAAGGAGCCGGAACCAGAACCAGAGCTTTCTGTTGAAGCATTACTGGAATCTACCGTAGAGAATGTAGAGAATCTTGATGATATCGGTTATGTAGAGAAGTCTGAGACAAGGATTCTGATTGAAAAATTTGTGGAAGAAAATCCAGATGCAGTTGCGATCTTGCTTCGTAACTGGTTGAATGAGGAATGGGAGTAACAAATGAGTGAGGAATATACTGGAACCCAAAAAGCGGCGATTTTATTAATTGCCCTGGGGCCGGAAAAAGCAGCGACTATTTTCCAGCATTTAAAAGAAGATGAAATTGAAGAATTAACCTTGGAGATTGCCAACACCAGAAGTGTATCACCACAGGTGAAAGAGACAGTGCTGGATGAATTTTATCAGATTTGTCTTGCTCAGCAGTATATTGCAGAGGGTGGTATTGGTTATGCAAAAGAACTTCTGGAGAAAGCTCTTGGAGAGGAAAAAGCTCAAGGTGTTATTGCGAAATTAACAGCATCTCTGCAGGTACGTCCGTTCGAATTTGTGCGTAAGGCTGAACCAAGCCAGCTCTTGAACTTTATTCAGGATGAACATCCGCAGACGATTGCAATGATCTTATCTTATCTGGCGCCAATGCAGGCTTCTATGGTATTAGGAGCGCTTCCGCCAGAGAAGCAGGCTGATGTTGCTAAGAGAATTGCATTAATGGATCGTACCTCGCCAGATGTTATTAAGGAAGTTGAAAGAGTGTTAGAGAAGAAACTGGCTTCTCTTGTTAACCAGGATTACACCATTGTTGGTGGCGTAGATGCAATCGTTGACATTTTGAACAGCGTAGATCGTGGTACAGAGAAACATATTATGGAATCTCTTGAAATTGAAGAGCCAGAATTGGCAGATGAAATCCGTAAGAAGATGTTCGTCTTCGAAGATATTCTTCTTCTGGACGACCGTTCTATTCAGCGTGTACTTAGAGATGTGGAAAATGCAGATCTCGAACTTGCGCTTAAGAGCACTACAGAAGAGGTTCAGAATGCAATCTTTAGAAATCTGTCAAAACGTCTTGCAGCAATGATCAAGGAAGATATGGAATTTATGGGACCAGTGCGTATGAAGGATGTTGAAGAGGCACAGCAGAAGATTGTTAGTGTTATTCGAAAACTGGAAGATGCAGCTGAGATTGTAATTTCCCGTGGTGGAGGTGACGATATCGTTGTCTAATCTCGTAAAATACGGTTTTACCATTCAGAAATCTGAAGAAAAACGTGTGATTAATTATAATCAAATGGTAGAAGCTCGTCTGCGTGAGCTAGAGAAGGCGCGGATCGAAGAACTGAGAGCCCAGGGGATTGAGCCAGAAGAAGACCCTTTTTTTGAAGAGGGAATTGAGGCTCCTTCTCTTGAAGAGACTAACCTAGAAGCAGAAGCTATTATTCGTGAGGCGGAGGCAGAGGCTGAGCGTATTTTGGAGAATGCAAAGAAAGAAGCAGACCAGATTACGATATTGGCTCAAAATAAGTCTCTTCGATTGATGGAAGAACAGAAATATGTAGGATATCAGCAGGGTCTGGAGCAGGCAAAGCAGGAAACAGAGAACCTAAAGACTCAGTTACAGGATGAATATTACGAGAAAAAAGAATCACTTCAGAAGGAATATAACACTCGTTCTGCAACGATGGAACGAGATATCGTAGAAGTGGTGATTCAGGTCTTTGAAAAGGTCTTTGGAATCCAATTTCAGGATAAGAAGGATATTCTTCTTCATTTGGTGAGAAATACGCTTATGAATGTGGAGATTGGAAAGTCTTTTAGAATTCGTTTGAACGAAGGAAATCGCAGATTTTTTGAGAATCATTTAGAAGATATCAAAGAAAGAGTTGGAGCAGAAGTATCTATTGAGTTAGTTTTTGATGCAACGTTAGATGATTCGGAATGTTTGATAGAGACTGATTCTGGAGTATTTGACTGCGGAATTGATATGGAACTCAATAATCTTGTAAATGATATCTTATCTTTATGCAGTTAGGAAATACCATTACATAATGGAGAAGTATTGTGATTAAAGAAGCAGAGAAATATCTTCAGCTTTTAGATCGTAAGTATTATAAGAGCTATGGAAAAGTGTCCACAGTAGTTGGACTTACAATTGAATCAATTGGACCTGAAGCGAAGTTGAATGATTTGTGTCAGATTTATCTGGACAAAGATATGAAAGAATTCGTTATGGCAGAAGTGGTTGGTTTCCGGGATTCTCGTCTGATCCTAATGCCTGTAGACAGTGTGGACGGTGTTGGAGTTGGATGTATCGTAGAAAATACGGGACATCCACTATCTGTTTTAGTAGGGGATGAAGTATTAGGGCATACCTTAGACGGTATAGGAAGACCTACGGATGGTGCAGAGTTTTCTTTTCGAAACAGTTATCCGGTAGAAGCTCAGCCCCCTGATCCTATGGCACGTAAGATTATTAGTGAAGTGTTGCCTTTAGGTGTGAAAGCGGTTGATGGTCTGATTACAATAGGAAAAGGTCAACGAATCGGTGTTTTTGCTGGTTCTGGTGTTGGAAAAAGTACCTTACTTGGTATGTTTGCTAGAAATACGAAGGCAGACATTAACGTGATTGCTCTGATTGGAGAACGAGGTCGTGAGGTAAGGGAATTTATTGAACGAGATCTGGGACCAGAAGGTATGGCAAGATCCGTTGTTGTTGTGGCAACATCTGATAAGCCGGCGCTGATTCGAAATAAGGCGGCAAAAACGGCTACGGCTATTGCTGAATATTTCAGAGATCAGGGAAAGGATGTTCTTTTGATGATGGACTCTTTGACTCGATTTTCTCAGGCACAGCGTGAAATTGGATTGGCATCAGGTGAACCGCCGGTAACAAGAGGATATCCACCGAGTGTATATTCGGAAATGCCGAAACTTCTGGAAAGAGCAGGTACTTCTGATAAAGGATCTATTACTGGTTTGTATACGGTCCTTGTAGATGGTGATGACTTTAATGAGCCGATTACGGATACCGCCAGAGGAATTTTGGATGGGCATATTATGTTAGATCGAAAATTGGGACATAAGAATCATTATCCAGCCATTGATATTTTGCAAAGTATTTCCCGAGTAATGAGTTCTATTGCAACAAAAGAGCATAAGGAATTAGCTGGTAAATTAAAAAATGTACTGGCAACTTATGGTGAGGCAGAGGATTTGATTAATATTGGAGCTTATAAGAATGGATCCAATCCAGAAATTGATTACGCAATTCGTAAAATTAAGGCTGTCAACCAGTTCCTGTGTCAGGGTACGGAAGAAAAATTCCTGTTTGATGAGGAAATTCAATTATTAGGACAGGTTTTTGCGGATTAATCCATCTATAGAAAGGGGATTGTATGGCAAAATTTAAATATCGCATGCAGAATATTCTGGATATTAAAATGAAGCTGGAGTCCCAGGCGAAAATTGCTTATGGTAATGCGAATCTGCGATATCTGCAGGAACAGGAAAAACTGCAGGAAATCGTTTTGAGGAAAAATCGTTATGATAAACGTTTGAAAGAGTTGATGCAGGGAAATCTCAATGTTTTAGATATTAAACATGCCAGAGATGATGTGAATAATATCAAAGTTCTTATGCGTCGGCAGATGGTAGAGGTTCATAAAGCGGAACTGGCATTGGAAGATGCCAGAAAAGCATTAAATCAAGTTATGCAGGAAAGAAAAGGACAGGAAAAGCTTCGTGAGAAGGCTTTTGATGAATTTAAGAAAGAAATTGCCACCTCAGAATCAAAAGAAATTGATGAGTTAGTAAGCTACACTTACAATGCAAAATAAAGGAGAAGGTTATGCCAAGAAGAAAAAAGAATGAAGAACTGAATAAAAAGAATCAGCTGACAGAAGAAGAGGAACGCGAAAAACTTGGCAGTAAACTGGTTATATTTTTCGTTACCATTTTTATTATTCTGATATGGCTGGGAATCATTGCAATTCTGATCAAAACAGATGTGGGAGGATTTGGATCCAGTGTTCTTTCACCAGTATTAAAGGATGTGCCATATCTGAATAAAATTCTTCCAGAAGGAAATAAGAAAGAAAATGATGTAGAAGTAGATACGCAGTATCCATATGATTCCATTGATGAAGCTGTAGAACAGATTAAAGAATTGGAACTTTTGCTGGATGAGGCAAATGCGAAGAATGAAGTGGATTCTCAGACGATTGCAGATCTTCAGCAACAAGTGGCAGAATTATCTGTGTATAAAGAAGAAGAGGCAGCTTTTGAAGCGTTAAAGGAAAAATTTTACGAAGAGGTTGTTTTTTCGGAAGAAGCACCCGATATAGAAGAATATAAAGAGTTTTACGAGAGTATTGCACCTGCAAATGCAGAAGTGTTGTATCAGCAGGTAGTTGAGCAGGTGGAACAGTCAGAAGAACTGAAAGAATATATTAAGACGTATTCAGCAATGAAACCAAAGGAAGCGGCTGGTATTTTTGATACCATGACAGATAATCTTGGATTGGTAGCGGATATTCTTGAAGGAATGTCAGCAGAACAACGAGCGGATATTCTGGAACAGATGAATAAGGATACCGCTGCAAAACTGACGGCAATTATGGAGCCGGAACAGTAGCATGCCTGCAAATTAAATTTACATATAATTTTATAAGAAAGGAGGTAATGTGTTTGACAACAGCGAATATTTTTTCTGTTGGAAAGAATTCCAATGTGTATGGTGCTTTGGGATCAGGAAGTAAAAATGATGCCAGGCAGGTAGCTGAAGAAGCTGCAGAAATATTTGGTGCTGTAATGAATCAGATGTCGCAGGAACTTAGTTCTATGCAGTCGGAGAGTGATTTTGTAAGCGAAGCTTCTACTGTTTCTACTGATATGGATTCTCCACGGACACAATATGAGTATTCTCATAAAGAATCCCGTATTGAGCAATCGACAGAGTCTCGTTCTGATGTTCAGAATGAAACGATGAAAAAAGAAGTGGAAGAATTAACAGAAGAAACCATAGAAACGATTTGTGAAAAATTAAACGTCTCCAAAGAAGAAGTGTTAGACACTATGCAGAAACTGGGAATTTCAGAAACTGAACTTCTTTTGCCAGAGATGTTGGGGCAGTTGGTTATGGAACTTACTGGAGAGACAGATGTATTTAACCTGTTAACGAATGCTGATTTCCAGGCAATTTTACAGGAGATTGCTGGAATGGAAAAAGAAGCCGCTGCTTCTTTCGGAATGAATCTGAATCAGTTCCAGGAGGTTTTACAGGAAATGAGCGGATCTGGGGAAAATATGCAGATGGATTCAGATGCCATGGTAGTGACTGAGCGAACTGGCAATGGTTCTTATACCGAGGCTGTAATGGATGAAAATCTAGTGTCGGAAGATACATCGGTTGTAGAAAATTCTAAAGTATCAGAAGAGACTTCGAAGACTCAGATTGTTACAGAACAAGAAGGACAGGAGTTAAATCAAGAGTTAATAACTGGCAGAGACGTGGAGGAGAAACCAGAAGAAAGAAAGGATCTTGAGACAAAACTGCATAATGATGTGGAAAGTCAAAATATGGCAGAAGATGTGGTAACTAGAAAGATGAAGAATTCTTCACAAGAAGGATATCGGGAGAACAACCAATTTGAAGGCAGACATCAGCAGCTTAATGATGGAACTGTTGTGACGAATAACATGACAGGTGAAATTGCAAGTAATGTTGCACTTGAAGAAAGTTTTTCAGATATTTCTTACAGCAATATTGATGTGGATGACTTGATGCAGCAATTTGTGGAGAAGACCCAGATTACAGTACTAGAGAATAAGACCACAATGGATTTGCAACTCAATCCAGAGAATCTTGGAAAGATTTATCTTCATATTTCCACCGAAGAAGGAAACGTTCAGGCACAGATTACAACAACCAATGAAATCGTAAAAGAAGCATTGGAATCCCAGCTTGCAACTTTAAGAGAAAATCTGAATCAGGCAGGTGTAAAAGTTGATTCGGTAGAAATTTCTGTTGCTACTCATGAATTTGAACAGAATCTGGAACAGAACAGTAAAAAGGAAGAAGAGCAGGCTAAAATGCAGGAAGAAAATCTGCATGCGCGTAGAAACATCAATATGAATTCTTTAGATGAACTGGCAGGGGTTTTATCAGAAGAAGAAGTGCTTGTGGCACAGATGATGCGTGATCATGGCAATTCAGTAGATTTTACAGCATAAAAATTAAAAGGAGATTAAACATGGCGATTACAGCGGCAGTTAAAGATGGTGTTTTGGACTATAATTATACGGACAAAGCAGCAGAAAAGAAAGCAGAGTCTATGGGATCTAACCTTGGATATGACCAGTTCTTGCAGCTGTTATGTGCAGAAATGCAATATCAGGATCCATTAGAGCCAACCAGTAATACAGATTATGTAGCACAGCTGGCAACATTCTCCCAGTTAGAGGCAACCCTGGGGATGCAGACAACAGAAGAGAATTCCATGGCGAATAGTCTTGTTGGTAAACAGGTTATTTTAAAAGTGGAAAGCGAAACAACTGGAAAAACTACTTATGTAGAAGGAAAAGTGGATTATGTAATGTACGAAAACGGAAAGACTTATCTTTCTGTAAATGATGGATTATATAATCTTGATACACTGGATACCGTGGCTGATCCTGATTATTATGAGGCAGCGGCTCTTGCGAAAACTTTTGCAAGTATGTTAGGAACACTTCCAGATGTAGATTACATAACTTCGGCATATTCAGGAGCAGTTCAGGAAGTTCGTGATTTATATGAGAATATGACTTCTTACCAGAAACAATTTGTTAGTGAAGAAGAACTTGGAGTTTTAGCAAAACTTGAAAATCGCATTGCTGAATTAAAGAAAGCAGATGAAGCGGCAGGCGCAGAAACTGTTGGAGGAGAAACTTCTGGAGAAGGTGCAGAAGGAGAGGGAGAGACTTCTGGAGAAAATTCAGGAGAAGGTGCAGAAACCATATAGTGAAAATGAGAGGATGAGAAGGAGATACGATATTCATGAACAATATTGGAAAACAGTTTATCTCAATTGAACAGGTAACTGATCAATATCTGCGTCAGAATAATATTCAGAATTCTTCGGCGTCCGCAGATGGTGTATCCTTTGAAGAAATACTTTCTGATAAGATTACCGGAGAATCGGAACTGAAATTTTCCAAACACGCATCCATGCGGTTGGACAGTAGGAATATTTCTCTGACTCCAAATCAGAACATGAGATTGGAAAATGGTGTAAAACAGGCATCTGAAAAGGGAATCAAAGAATCACTGGTTCTTGTGGATTCTTTGGCTTTTATCGTAAATGTTCCAAATAAAACTGTAGTGACAGCAATGGATCAAAAGGAGACAAATAGTAATATTTTTACAAATATTGACGGAGCGGTGATTATGTAAGCTGGACCTTAATGGAAGCTTAAGTTCCCGACTGACAGAAGGAACAAATGTGAGCCCGTCTAAAATAGGAGGTCAATTGAATTATGATGAGATCAATGTACTCTGCTGTGTCTGGTCTTAAGACACATCAGACAAGAATGGATGTTATTGGTAATAACATTTCTAATGTTAATACAGAGGCATTTAAAGCTTCTGATGTACGCTTCAGCGAAATTATGTATCAGACAATTTCCAGTGCATCTGGCGGAAGCGGGGTGAATGGAATTGGTGGTGTTAACGCAAAACAGATCGGTCTTGGTGTATCTACTGCATCAACAACAATCAGCATTACTTCTGCAGGTGCTGCAGAGACTACAGGTAACCCATTTGACTTAAAGTTATCTGATACTCAGACTACAAATTTCTTTATTGTTAGTGATGGTACCAATACCATGTTTACGAGAGCTGGTTCTTTCTATGTGGACGGTAATGGATATCTTTGTATGAGTTCTACTGGTTACAAATTAATGGGATGGCAGGTAGATCCTGATACAGGCGAAATCAGAAAAGATACTGTGTCTGCATTGCAGGTGATGTCACCAGCGAATCAGACTTCTGCACCAGAATCAACAAAACTTGCATATGCATCTGGTGTTCTTGATAAAAATGATGCAGATGTAAAGAGTGATGCTGGATATGTTATGACAGTAGGAATTTATGATAAACTGGGATATTCTTATACTGCTAAATTTGCAGTAAAACCGAATGAGAACGGAGAAGAAGGACAGTATACAGTAGAACTTACTGACCTTATGGATTCTAATGGTGTATCCGTAATCAAAGATCCAACAGATGAAACTGGAGAGACCTATTTAATCGATCCTTCTACTTTATTTGGAGCAGGAACTACAGGACAGGAAGCTCTTATTTTTGACACCAATAAAGGTACTTTTATTTCTGTAGGTTCTGATGCTGAGAATACAGAGACAGTAACATTAAGACTGTCTACATTGACAACAGATACTATTGATGAAAATACAGGAGAAGTTGGAAGCAATTTCAGTGATGTTGAAATCGACTTTACCCGTTGTATGAACTACAATAATGGTGGTACATCTTCTATGAAAATGCTTCGTGGAGATACTGATGGAGAGGGTACAGGTAAGAAATTAGGAGCATTAACAGGCCTTACAGTTGACAACAGTGGAAAAATTTATGGTTCTTATGATAATGGTAATACCGTTCTCCTTTGCCAGATTGCTGCTGCTCAGTTCGCAAATGCATCCGGTCTTGAGAAAGTAGGAAATAACTGTTATCAGACTACATTGAACTCTGGAGAATTTGATGGTATTGGCGTTGATATCACTGCAGATGGAAGTACAATGTCAACTGGAGAATTGGAAATGTCCAACGTAGATCTTTCTTCTGAATTTACAGATATGATTGTTACACAGCGTGGATTCCAGGCAAACTCCCGTGTAATTACAGTTTCTGATTCATTACTGGAAGAATTGATCAATCTTAAGAGATAATTAATTTTAGAATAACTTAAAAATAATGGATGAGATTGGCGTAAAATTACCAATTTTACGCCAATCTATTTTTCTGTTCTCGAGCTTATTAGACATAAAAATTTAATTTTTTTGACTTTTGATAAAAAAGAAAGTAGACAAGCTGGGGAAAGTTTAGTAAAATCATATGTAGAATTTAATATATCACATGTGAAAGTGTGTACATATATTATGGGATATGTTAAATTTGACTAAAAAATAATTAAATTGGAAGGTGTTTGTTATGGATATAGCTACACTTGCAGGCATAGTGATTGGTGCTGCGATGGTTATTGTAGGTATTGCTACTAGTGGTGGAATATCAACAATTGTCAATTTCTGGGATTTGCCATCTGTATTTATTACAATTGGAGGTTCTATGAGTAGTGTTCTGACGTCTAGAAAGATGTCAGATTTTATTGGGGGATTAAAGTCGGCGTCATTGCCCTTCAAGAATAAAGTGATGGATCCAGGTGTTACGATTAAGGCAATTATTGATTTGTCTAATGTAGGACGTAAAGAAGGTCTTTTGGCGTTGGAAGAAGCTGCCAATAATATTGAAGATGAATTCATGAAGAAGGGGATTATGTTGGTAGTTGATGGAACGGATCCGGAATTAGTTAGAGCAATTTTGGAGACAGATTTGATGTGCCTGGAAGATCGACATAAGTCAACAATTGGATTCTGGGAGAAATGGGCAGAGCAGGGACCAGCTTGGGGTATGATTGGTACTCTTATCGGCTTGGTTAATATGTTAAAGAACTTATCTGATCCATCCGCTATCGGGCCTAATATGGCAGTTGCACTTTTGACAACTTTATATGGATCTTTGATTGCGAACTGGATTTGTTCTCCGTTTGCAGCAAAATTGAAAACCAACAATGATTTGGAAGTGGTAATTAGACAGATTACGATTGAAGGACTTTTGTCGATACAAGCAGGGGAAAACCCGCGAGTTATTGAAGAGAAACTGAAATCCTTCCTGTCACCATCTGCCCGTGAAACAGTGGGCTCTGAAACAGGCGGAGGAGAGGAGTAAATATGAAGAAAAGACAAGAAGAGGCTCCGCAGGGCTCACCAGCCTGGATGTCGACCTTCTCGGACTTGATGAATCTGTTGCTTTGCTTTTTCGTATTATTGTTTTCAATGTCTAGTGTGGAAGAAGAAAAATTTCAACAGGTGATTGCTTCCCTTCAAAGCAGTATGAGTATTCTCCCGGCTGGCGGTGCTAGTATTGGAGATGGTGAGATGATTTCGGCAGGAGTCAGACAGTTGGAATTCTTAGATTCTTACTATAATGAATTGGCTAATTCTGAAAGTGAAGATGACGGTAAAGGCGGCGTGAATGACATCTTAGAAGCTTATGAACAGGCGGCTTTAGGTGAGTCTGAAGAGATGGCAGAAGAGATAGAAGATGCATTACAGCAGAGCGGCATGCAGGATATTGTAGATGTGGATTTTAATGCAGAATATGTAAGTTTAAGTCTGAGCGGTGCTATTTTGTTTCAGCCTGGAAACGCGGAAGTGATTTCGGAAGCGGAACCAATTGTTGATAAAGTGGCATATATCATACAGGATTATGAAAATAACATGATTGAAGTAGAAGGACATACAGATAATGTGCCAATGTCTTCAACAAAGAAATATGAAGATAATGATGTGTTATCTATGTACCGGGCTTTGAACGTTGCTAATATGCTTAGAGAAAAAACAGGAATTAATCCGGCAAATATTAAATCTTCTGGAAGAGGGGAATATGCGCCGATTTCAGATAATTCCACAGCAGAAGGAAGAGCAAAGAATAGACGTGTAGAAATTAAAATCTATAATTCCTACAATTCAAATGTACAATAAGGAATGGAAGGGTTAGTATTATGAAAAAGAATTTAATGTCAGTTGTAATTTTGGCTTTGGTATTAGCGAATTTTATCTTAACTGGACTTCTGGTGTTTACAATCATACCAGAAACACGTAATGCCAATAAGATGATTGAGGCAGTATGTGCAGCAATTGATTTGGAATTAAGTAGTGGTGTTACAACGGGAACTTCTAATATTCCGATTGACCAGATTGAAACATATCAGTTAAATAACGGTGAACCAATGACTGTGAATCTTGCAACAGAAGATGGTAAGAATCATTATGCGGTTGTGTCAATTGCACTTTCTATGAACATCAAGAGTGATAGTTATAAGGAATATAACGGTTCTGAAGGTCTTCAGGCGAAAGAAGCCATTATTATGAATAATATTAATACTATTATCCGGAAATATACAAAGACAGAGTTTGATGATAATATGTCTCAGGTTCAGAATGCAATTCTGGCGGATATGCAATCTCTGTTTGGTTCAGACTTTATTGTGGGTGTGAATTTCTCAGAAGTTCAGACAGAGTAGTCTTACGGGTGAATGTTATGAAAAAGAAAAGTGTTTGTAGGTGGTGATTGATAGATGGGTGACGTTTTATCTCAAAATGAGATAGACAATTTGCTGCAGGCCTTAAGCAGTGGAGAGTTAGACGTAGAAGGAATGAAGGAACAAGATGAGAAACAGGTTAAAGATTATGATTTCGCCCGTCCATCTAAGTTTTCAAAAGAACATTTACGTACTCTGGAAATTATTTTCGAAAATTATGGAAGACTTTTGTCTACAAATCTTCCTGTTTATTTACGCAAGAATGTGCAGGTTGAGGTTATGAACTCGGAAGCGGTTACTTATGCGGAGTTCAGTAATGCACTTTCTAACCCGGTACTTTTAGGAATTATTGATTTTGCGCCCCTTCAGGGAAACATTATCTTGGAGATTGCTTCTAACATTGGATATGCTATCGTAGATAGAATGTTAGGTGGAAGAGGAGAATCTTTGGATAAAGTACGGGAATTTTCAGAAATAGAACGTTTGATTTTAGAACGTATTTTTGTGGTTTGTGTAAACTTAATGTCTGAACCTTGGAAGAATGTAGTGGAGATTCAACCGAGATTGGAAAGAATTGAGACGAATTCCCAGTTTGCACAAATTATCTCTCCAAGTGAAATGATTGCGATAGTCACAATCAATATTAAAATTGGAGAAGTAGAAGGTCTTATGAATTTGTGTCTTCCATATCTTACTTTGGAAGATGTAATTGATAAATTGAATACCAAGTATTGGTATTCAAATTTGAAGAATAAGGATGAAACGGATTATTCTGACACGATTGAATATATGATTCAGAAAGCGAAAGTGCCAGTTAAGGCTGTTCTTGGAAACAGTGTTCTTTCAGTAAATGATTTTGCGGTTCTCCAGCCTGGAGATATTATTCGGCTGGATCGTAAGGTGGAAGATGAACTGGATGTGTATGTTGGTAATATCCGGAAATTTACTGCATTACCTGGTTCTTCAGAGGAAAAATATGCAGTAAGGATTACTTCGGTAATTAGAGAGGAGCAGTAAAGTATGGATGGAGTTTTATCCCAAGAGGAAATTAATGCGTTGCTGAACCCTTCAAGTGAAGGTGCTGATGGAACAGCAGAAGAACTGTTGACAGAAGCGGAAAAAGATGCCATTGGTGAAATTGGAAACATAAGCATGGGAACAGCAGCAACGACCCTGTTTTCTCTGGTTAACCGTAAAGTGGAGAT
Source organism: Agathobacter sp. (assembly GCA_045124075.1). Lineage (GTDB taxonomy): Bacteria > Bacillota > Clostridia > Lachnospirales > Lachnospiraceae > Roseburia. Next base: position 10,394 of record JBGVLD010000076.1, on the reverse strand, counting down.
TTCAACCCCTGTGGTTTCCTATGGAACCTGGGATGATATTGTGAAAAATTATGAGCGCCCTTGTGTTTTTATCAGAATTGCATATACTGTTGGATTAAATGGAAGCAATATTCTGGTACTGCGTGAGAATGATGTGAAGATTATCACAGACCTCATGATGGGAGGGGATGGATTAAATACAGAAGATACAGAGCTTGGAGAATTGCATTTGAGTGCAATTAGTGAAGCAATGAACCAGATGATGGGATCTTCTGCGACGTCATTATCCTCTATGCTGAATAAGACAATTGATATCAGTCCGCCAATTGCAGATTTAATTGACCTGAAGCAAAACATTGATGAAGGTGAAATTGCACAGTTCTTAACAGGACGTTTTGTAAAGGTTTCTTTCCGGATGGAAATCGGCGATTTGGTTGATAGTGAGATTATGCAGCTTTATCCAGTTTCCTTTGCGAAAGAAATGTGCGAAGGAGTATCTCAAACAATGGAAAAGGAAGCAAATAGTATTACGGAACCAAAGAAAGAAACGGTAGCATCGCAGGCATCTGCAAATCCTGCACCAGCACCACAGGCATCGCCACAGCAGATGGATTCACAGGGGATGAATCAGGGAATGGGACAGCCGATGATGGGACAGCCAATGATGAATCAAGGGTATGGGCAGCCGATGATGAATCAAGGATATGCGCAGCCGATGATGGGACAGCCAATGATGAATCAAGGATATGGGCAGCCGATGATGGGACAACCGGTCAATGTACAGCCAGCACAGTTCCAGGCATTCAATGCTGGAGGTGGAATGAACTATCAGCCTGAGAATATTGATTTGATTATGGATGTGCCACTAGAGGTTACTGTTGAGTTAGGAAGAACCACGAAATCAATTTCTGATATTCTTGATTTTGGACCAGGTAAGATTATTGAATTAAATAAGATTGCTGGAGAACCAATTGATGTATTAGTAAATGGTAAGTATGTGGCAAAAGGAGAAGTTGTTGTCATCGAAGAAAGCTTCGGTGTAAGAATCACAGAGATTGTTTCTCCTGGACGCCCAATAGTATAGGAAGGTTATATGCTTTTATCATCTTCATTTGAGAACTTTCTGCAGCTGATAGGTGCACTTTTGATATTTGCATTTGTTTTGCTGATTACCTATCTTGTGACAAAATGGATGGGAGGATTTCAGAATACTCGGACAAACAATAAGAACTTAAAAGTGATTGAGACGATTTCGGTAGGACCAAATAAAATGATTTCTTTAATTCAATCAGGAGAAGTTTTTCTGGTTGTTTCCATTGGGAAAGAGGAAGTACATTTATTGGCGCAACTTACGAGAGAGCAGCTTACAGACTTTTCTTTTGAAACATCTGTTGTAAGCAGTACGCTTTCTCAGGAATCGTTTCAGGAAATTTTTTCAAAGCTGAAAGATAAATTACCAAAGAAGCAGGGTTAAGATGAGTAAAGGAAAACGCTTTTACTGCACAGCATCGTTTCTGTTTGCCTGTGCAGTTCTTATTTTTACACTATTTACATATATGGGAAAACCGATAGAGGCCTACGCGTCGAATGTGGACACCAGTGATGTCTCTGATATGGATACCAGCGGTCTGACAGACGTAAAGAATCCTGATAGCAGCGAAGAAGAGGATAATTCTGGCACGGATATCGTAGACGGTCTTTCCATTACATATAACAACGATTCAGGTAGTGCAACAACTACGATTCGTATGTTTTTAGTATTGACAATTTTATCGTTGGCGCCATCTCTTTTGATTATGCTAACGTCATTTACCAGGATTATTATTGTTCTTCACTTTGTCAGAACAGCCATTGGTACCCAGTCATCACCACCGAACCAGGTATTGATTGGACTGGCTTTGTTTTTGACATTTTTTATTATGTGGCCAACTTTTGAAAAAATTAATACCACTGCAATTCAGCCATTTGAGGCAGGGGAAATCACTCAGGAAGAGGCTTTTGAAGCGGCGGAAATTCCACTTCGGGAATTCATGTATGGGGAGACTCAGGAAAAAGATCTGAAAGTCTTTGTAGATATTTCAGGAGAAACATATGAATCCTATGATGACATTCCATTTACAACGCTTGTTCCAGCCTTTATTTTAAGCGAGCTAAGAACCGCTTTTATTATGGGCTTTTTAATATATATTCCATTTATTGTAATCGATATGGTTGTGGCTTCGGTACTTATGTCCATGGGTATGATGATGCTGCCGCCGACGACGATTTCATTGCCTTTTAAGATACTTTTATTTATCCTGGCAGATGGATGGAGTTTAATTGTTGAGTCGGTTGTACAAACGTTTATGTGACGAGGTGAGTTTTATGATTACAGAAGAAGCAGTATTAGATATTGCAACAGATGCTATTTACACCATTATTATTACAGCGGCACCGTTACTTTTGGTTTCTTTGATTATTGGGTTAATCGTCAGTATTTTTCAGACGGTAACATCCATTCAGGAGCAGACACTTACTTTTGTACCAAAGATATTAGGCGTTTTTGCTGCAATGATTCTTTGTGGATCCTGGATGATAAATAACATGAAGGATTTTATGGTGGAATTATGGACTAACTTTAGTTATTATCTGAGTATGGGATAAATATGTTGGAATTTAGCTTTACAGTAGAAAATTTTGAATACTGGCTGTTGATTTTGGTCAGAATCTCAGCCTTTTTTGTGACAGCACCATTGTTTAGTGAGAAGTCAATTCCAAATAAGGTAAAGATAGGATTATCAGCCTGTCTTGCTATCCTTTTATTTGGGGTGGTAGAAAGGCCTGTTCTGGAATATGAGACCGTAGTCGGGTATGCAATAATTTTGGTAAAAGAAGGAATTACAGGGTTGCTCATTGGTTTTGCCGCAAGTATCTGTAATTCTATTGTTTTGTTTGCAGGTTCTATTATTGATATGGATATTGGTTTGTCCATGGCGAGCGAATTTAATCCTGATATAAATATGCAGATTACGATTTCAGGTAACATTTATTACTATTTTGTATTTTTATTGCTTATTATCTCTGATATGCATCTGTATATATTAAGAGCGCTTTGTGATTCCTACCAGCTTATTCCGATTAATGGAGCAGTGTTTGAGTGGGATCACTTGGTGGCCGCAATGGTACAATTTATGGGGGATTTATTTTCCATTGGTTTTCGAATTTTTCTTCCGTATTTTGCTTGTATAATGATTTTGAACTGTATTCTTGGAATTATGGCAAAAGTTGCGCCGCAGATGAACATGTTTTCTGTAGGTATGCAGTTAAAAGTGTTAGTAGGCATGGTTGTAATGCTTATGGTAGTATTTCTATTCCCAAAAGTTGCAGAATATATCTATGATGAGATTCGATTGATGGTGGTGTTAATTATTGAAGGGCTTTATGAACCATGAAATTGAATATAAATTAAGAATACGATATAATTTACAGTGGTTTGCTGACGGGGAAGGCGGAGAGAAGACAGAACCTGCCACCCAGAAGAAATTAAATGATGCCAGAAATGATGGTAAAGTAGCAAAAAGTAAGGATATGTGCGATGCTGTAGGATTGTTTGTATTGTTTCTTGTGGTTAAGATCTTTATCTCTTTTTTGGGGGAAAATATGGTGGGTGTATATACTTATGTGTTTTCCCGGCTGGACGATTTTGTTAATATGAATGAAAAAGGATTAGAAACACCTGTTGCTGCAGGTTTTTTGTCAGATATTCTGGTAAAGATTATTATCATGGTAATTCCATTTTTTATTTTTGGTTTTATCATTGCGTTTCTGGTCAGCATTATTCAGGTTGGGTGGAATGTATCTTCCAAACCAATGCAGCCTAAATTGTCCAAATTTAATCCGATTAATGGATTTAAAAGAATTCTATCAAAAGAATCACTTTTTGAATTGTTGAAAGCAGTTGTAAAAATTGGTCTAATTGCGTATATTTCCTATACTTCCATTGTGGAGGAGGCAAATAACCTATTCATTTTATATGATATTTCTCTGAATCAGGCAGTTGCTTGGGTTGGTAACATCATTATTGATGTGGGCATTAAGATCAGTGCAGTCTTTATGGTGGTTGGTGCGGCTGATTTGCTTTACCAGAAGCACAAATTTAAAGAAGACATGAAGATGACCAAGCAGGAAGTAAAAGATGAATATAAAAATACGGAAGGTGATCCGCAGATTAAAGGAAAAATCCGTAGAAAAATGCAGGAAGCGTCCCAACGCCGTATGATGCAGGATGTTCCAAAGGCGGATGTAGTTATTACGAACCCGACCCATTTTGCAGTAGCTTTACAGTATGATGCCCAAGTCAGTACTGCTCCGGTTGTTCTGGCAAAGGGTGAAGATTATCTTGCAATGAAAATTAAGGAAATTGCCAGAGAGAATCATGTTGAAATTGTAGAGAATAAACCTCTGGCAAGAATGTTATATCACAATGTGGATATTGGAGCAGAAATTCCACCAGAACTGTATCAGGCAGTAGCGGAAGTTCTGGCTGCAGTATACAGGATTAAACATCCAAATGGATAAAGAAAGGAAAGGAGGAAATAAATATGCTGAAGAAAGCTGATATTGGAGTTGGAATTTATTTGTTAGCAGCAATTATTTTCTTCATTATCCCAATTCCTTCTATTCTTCTTGATGTGATGTTGGCGATTAATATTTCGCTGGCATTGATTATTCTATTTAATGTTTTATTTGTAAAAGAAGTTCTGGATATGTCGTTCTTCCCAACATTGCTGTTGTTTACGACTATTTTCAGAATAGCGCTTAACGTATCTTCTACACGACTGATCTTATCTACAGGAGATCCAGGTAATGTTGTTGCGACTTTTGGTGAATTCGTAGGTGGCGGAGATCTGGTAATTGGCGCTATTGTATTTATTATACTGATCTTGATTCAGTTCATGGTAATCAACAAAGGTTCTGAACGTATTTCAGAAGTTACCGCACGATTCACGCTGGATGCCATGCCTGGAAAACAGATGGCAATTGATGCAGATTTAAATACTGGGGCTATTACAGATCAGGAAGCAAAATTGCGGCGTGACAAGATTCAAAAGGAATCAAGCTTCTTTGGTTCCATGGATGGTGCCACAAAATACGTAAAAGGAGATGCGACTGCAGGTCTTATTATTACTGTAATCAACCTGGTAGGTGGTACCGTTATGGGAGTCATGAATCTGGATTTGGAATTTGGTGAAGCCATCATGAAATTTGGTATTCTTACCATAGGTGATGGTCTGGTATCTCAGATTCCTTCTCTTTGTATTTCTCTTGCTACTGGTATTCTGGTAACAAAAGGATCTAATGAAGCTGACTTTAGTGGTGTATTGATAAAACAGCTTTTTGGTATTCCACAGGTACTTATGATTGTTGGTGTAGTATTGATCCTCTTAGGATTCTTTACACCATTACAGACATGGCTGTTTCTGGGAATGGGAGTTCTCTTTATTATTGCATCCAGAAGCATCGGCAAAGAAATTGCAGTGGAACAGATTGAAGAAGAAGTCTCCCAGAGCGAATCTGATGCAGAGGAGATACGAAAGCCAGAGAATGTGGTATCCCTGCTTCAGGTAGATCCAATCGAGCTGGAATTTGGTTATGGTATTATTCCGCTTGCCGATGTAAATCAGGGCGGAGACTTATTGGATCGAGTTGTTATGATACGGCGTCAGATTGCTCTTGAATTAGGAACTGTAGTTCCAATTATTCGATTGAGAGATAATATTCAGCTGAATCCGAATCAGTATATTATTAAGATTAAGGGAATTCAGGTTACAGAAGGAGAAGTACTCTTTGATCACTATATGGCAATGAACCCTGGATATGTAGAAGAAGAGATTACTGGTATTCCGACTTTTGAACCTTCTTTCCATCTTCCAGCACTCTGGATTACAGAGTCTCAGAGAGAAAGAGCAGAGAGTCTTGGCTATACCGTAGTAGATCCGCCTTCTATTATTGCCACACATTTGACAGAAGTAATTCGAGAACACATTGCAGAACTATTGACAAGACAGGATGTACAGGGACTGGTCAACAACTTGAAGGAATCCAATCCTGTACTTGTGGAAGAACTTATACCAAAATTGCTTGGTCTTGGCGAAGTTCAGAAAGTTTTACAGAATTTACTGCAGGAGGGCATTTCTATCAGAGATTTGCTTACCATTTTTGAGACCTTGGCAGATCATGCCCAGGCAACAAGAGATACAGATGTTTTAACAGAATATACAAGACAGAGCTTAAAGCGTGTCATTTCTAATAAATTTTTCCCAGCAAACGAAGCTACTAGTGTGGTTACGCTTGATCCGAAAGTGGAACAGGAAATCATGTCTTCTGTAAAACAGACGGAACAGGGAGCATATCTGACTCTTGATCCGGAGAAGACAAAGGCAATTATGAGTTCTGTTGAAACAGAAATTAGTAAGTTGGAAAGTTTAGGAAAGAATCCGATCATCATAACTTCTCCAATAGTAAGAATGTACTTTAAGAAGCTGACAGAAGATTATTATAAGGATTTAATTGTAATCTCTTACAATGAGGTAGAATCCAATATTGAACTCCAATCAGTAGGGATGGTGACAGCATAAATGACAATTAATAAATTTCAAGGAAAAACAAAAGAAGAAGCAATTGAAAAAGCCAAAATCGAGTTTGGTCCAAATGCAGTAATTATGAATGTAAAAGAAGTAAAGCCAAAAGGTCTATTCAGCATTTTTAAATCTATTACATATGAAGTGACTGCTGCAATGGAAGAGAAAGAAAAGTTTTCCGGTGTTTCTCAAACAATAGGACTACAGACTGTATCTACTTCTAATGTGTCATCAACTATGGGACGGAAAGACAGTATTAATTATGCTGCAGATGAAGAAATTTCATTACCAGTACAGGAGAAAGTCCAGGTAACAAAACCAATTTTCACACAGGAACCTAAGAAAATGAAGAACATTGTACCTAGAGATGAACAGTATTCTTCCAGCGGTAAAAAAATTGAAGAAAGATTGGATACGCTTTCCAATATGTTGGAAGAGAGATTAGGGGTTGCTCAGAAAGAGAAAGAAGAAGACAGTGCGGCTTCCAGAAAGCAGAGTTCTGAAGAACTGCATTTTATCAGAATTCTTTATAATACGTTGATTACGAATGAAGTAAATGAAAAATATGTAAATGAGATCTTAAGTGAAATGGAGCGTTTTATGCGTCCTGGTAACAATGTGGATGTGATTTTATCTAATGTATACCAGAAATTGATCCTTCGTTTTGGCGAACCTAACACTATTTCTATGGAAGGCAATAAGCCTAAGATCATCTTTTTTATTGGACCAACAGGTGTTGGAAAAACTACGAGTATTGCAAAGATTGCTTCAAAATACAAAGTCGATGAGAATCGGAAAGTGGCATTTATTACGGCAGATACTTATCGGATTGCTGCTACAGAACAGCTCCGTGTATATGCGAATATTTTGGATGCACCGATTTCTATTGTGTATAAGGCAGATGAGTTAAATGATGCGATTGCAAGATTATCGGACTATGACCTTATTTTTGTGGATACCGCAGGATTTTCACATAAGAATACAGCTCAGAAAGAAGATATCAAAAATCTGATTAACGGACTTGATTCTGAGTATGAAAGTGAAGTTTATCTTGTTTTAAGTGCTACTACCAAATATAACGATTTAAAAGATATTGTGGATATGTACCATGAAATTTCTGATTTTAAATTAATATTTACAAAGCTGGATGAAACTTCCTGCTATGGAAATATATTGAATATTAAGTTGTATTCAGATGCAGATCTTTCATATGTAACCACAGGTCAGAATGTGCCGGATGATCTTGAAGTTTTTGACACACAGAAAATTGTGAAACAGCTTTTAGGAGGCAAATAAACATATGGATCAGGCACAACAGCTTAGAAATGTAATAAAACAGAAAAATCAGGGGCCTGCAAAAAATGCTCAAGTTATTACGGTAACAAGTGGAAAAGGTGGGGTTGGGAAATCTAATATTTCTGTTAATCTTGCTGTTCAGCTTACAAAACTTGGGAAAAAAGTCATTATTTTTGATGCGGATTTCGGATTGGCAAATGTAGAAGTTATGTTTGGAATGCTTCCTAAATATAATTTGTCAGATCTGATTTACCAGAGAAAGACCATTCGGGATATTATTACACCTGGTCCTATGGGGATTGGGTTCATTTCTGGAGGATCTGGAATACTTTCCTTAAATAACCTTTATCGGGAACAGATATTATATATGGTAAAATGTATTGAGGAATTGAATGATCTGGCAGATTTTATTATAATAGATACAGGAGCAGGGATTTCAGATCAGGTAATGGAATTTGTAGTGGCAAGTCCAGAAGTACTTCTGGTAACGACTATAGAACCGAGTTCCTTAACAGATGCATATTCTTTACTGAAAGCGTTGTATCGCTATCCGGGATTTACACCGGAAGGAACTTCAATTCATGTACTTTCCAATAAAGTCTTTTCGGTAGAAGAAGGAAAAACGGTATATGAAAAAATTAACTCTGTTGTTCAGCAGTTTTTAAATAGAAGTTTGGATTATATTGGAATGATACCACATGATACGGAACTGGAAAAAGCGGTTCGTCAACAGAAAATTGTATCAATTCAATCACCAAATTCTCGTTCAGCAAAAGCTTTTGCAGAACTAGCAGAAAAACTTGTGGACGGAACAAGTAGTGAATCCAAAGCAAAATGGGGAATCTCAGAAATCTTTTCCAGATTTTTGACAAAGCTAGGAGATAAGAAATGAATTTTTCAGAAGTCATAAGAATGGGAGATAAAATAGATATTCATTTATCAGAACAGGATATGTGGAATAATCATGAAGGAATCGCACAGAAACTGTATAAAAGCAGTGTTTATGACGTGGTTTCCAATGATGAAGTTCAGATTACCATGCCTATGGATGGAACAAGGATTATTCTTTTTGATAAAGGAATGAACTTTTCTATGATCTTCTATACAAAACGTGGACTTTTCAGTGGAGAAGGAATTGTACAAAATCGATTTAAAGATGGTGCAAATTATGTCTTGACGGTTCTTGCTAGCAGACCGTTAAAGAAATTTCAAAGAAGAGAATTTTTCCGCATCAATAAGATGATTGACCTGGACTATCTTCATATATCAGATGAAGTGGCTAAATTACCAACCACAGAAGAGCTATTTGTAATTACACATAATCCGGATAATCATTATGAAAAGTGCAATGGAACCATTTTGGACATTAGCGGTGGAGGAATCCGTTTCTCTACTACAGAGCAATTAGAGAAAGACAGTTATATCTTAAGTGTGTTCGAGTTGACGAATGAACGCTTTGATAACAAATTTTATCTGGTTACCCAGATTATTGAGTCAGAGCCAGTTCAGGGAGACACAAAACATTTTATGAATCGGGCAAAATTTGTACTGAAGAATTTAAGAGACCGTGAAGCAATTGTCAGATTTATTTTCGAAGAGGAGCGCCAAATGCGCAAGAAAGAGATTGGGTGAGAAATATGAAGAAAAACATTTTGATTGTTGATGACTCTGCACTCATGAGAAGGGTTCTTTGTGATATAATCAATTCAGATGATGATTTTCAGGCAGTTGATTTCTGCAGGGATGGTCTTGAGGCTTATGAGAAATTAAAGACTACTACCTATGATGGAGTAATTCTTGATGTAAATATGCCTCGGATGGATGGTCTTCAATTATTAGAACGTTTACAACAGGAAAGAATCAAAGCCAATGTAATCATGGTGAGTACACTGACGACAAAAGATGCGGAAGTTACGTTGCTTGCTTTGGAACGTGGTGCAATTGATTTCGTGACTAAGCCTGGTAATATTGTAGAAGCTAAGGGAGAAGAATTTAAAAAGCAGATTCTTGGAGTATTATCGGCTGTTCTTCGAAGCAGAAGAATTGTAAGTGAGAAGAAAACAGCCACTCCACAGAACAAGCCGGGACTTCTAACCAAGAGACTTAAGGCTACAGGCAGAAATAAAATTGTTGCGCTTGCCTGTTCAACAGGCGGTCCGAAAGCACTTCAACAGGTGATTCCTTTTCTACCAAAGAATCTGGATGCTCCGATGGTTCTTGTTCAACATATGCCAGCTGGTTTTACCAAGACTATGGCAGACAGGTTGGATGATACCAGTGAGATTTCGGTGAAAGAAGCGCAGGAAGGGGATATACTGCAGAAAGGTGTTGTTTACATTGCACCAGGAGGAAAGCACCTGGAGGTTAAGAAATGTCCTGACGGCAGTCATAAAGTAGTGTTGAGTGATGCGCCGGCTATTGGGGGATTAAAACCATGTGCGAATATAATGTACGATTCTTTAACTAGTTGTGGCTATGATGAAGTCGTTTGTGTGGTGT
>JBGVLD010000075.1:0-14797 GCA_045124075.1 Agathobacter sp. | reverse complement strand
AACTTTGAGACAGGGACTGAGGGTACAGAAGGAACCACCGGACAGGAAGGTGTAATTGGAGATACAGGAACAACAGGTGACGCAGGAACAACAGGCGACGCAGGAACAACTGGAGATACAGGAACAACAGGCGACGCAGGAACAACAGGTGACACAGGAGCAACAGGCGACGCAGGAACAACAGGTGACGCAGGAACAACAGGTGGTGCAGGAACAACAGGCGAGACCACTGAAACTGGAGCCACTGGAGAGACCGGAGGAACTACAGGTGAGACTGCAACTGGTGGAGATGCAGCAACCTCAGGTGAAAGCGCAGGAGAGGCGCAGGAAACACCGCAATAGTGTGGAAAGTGTAGAACGTGCCGCAATAGCGCAGGAGAGGCGCAGAACATACCGGAATAAAGGATAGAAGTATGAAAGCAGGGAAGATTTCGGAAACGGTGTTAAAACGTTCCGTTTTAAAACAACTGCATAAGACAAGTGACCAGATACAGCAGGGACCGGCAGTAGGCGCGGATTCTGCTGTGTTTGAAGTAGAAGCGGGACAGAAGGTAGTTTTGTCCATGGAACCGGTTACCTTAGGAATCACTGAGGTAGGAAATAGAGGCGTTCATAAAGCATTGAATAATGTGACTTGTATGGGAGCGGTTCCAGTAGGTGTCATGGTATCCCTATTACTTCCTACCAGCTATTCTGAGAATCAATTACGGGATCTGGTACATGAGCTGGATCATGCCTGCGAAAAGGCTTCTGGAGCGGTTTTAGGAGGCCATACAGAGGTCATTCGTGGCATAACGGAACCAATCGTTACGATAACAGGTGTTGGTATTGCCGAAGATAAGGCTTATTGTTCATCTGGAAATGTAAAGCCTGGCATGGATGTGATCGTGACAAAGTGGATCGGTCTGGAGGGAACGGCGCTTCTTGCAGAGGAGAAGGAAGAGAGACTTCGGGAGAGATATTCTCAACCATTTATCAATAAAGCAAAGAATTTTTTAGAATATATTTCAATTCAGTCGGAGGCCGCAGTCGCCGCTAAGTCTGGCGTTGGTGCCATGCATGATATTTCTCAGGGAGGTATTTTTGCAGCCCTTTGGGAAATGGCGGAAAGTGCCGGCGTTGGACTGGAGATTGATCTAAAAAAGATTCCAATTCGTCAGGAGACAGTAGAGATCTGCGAATTTTTTGACGTAAATCCATATAAGATCCTTTCTGGTGGAAGCCTGCTCATGGCAGCAGAAGATGGCAATGCTCTGGTAAGAGAGCTGGAAAAAGCCGGGATCAATGCTGTTATCGTGGGAAAGACCACAGATAATAATGACAGAGTCTTATGGTGTGAGGATGAGAGAAGATTTTTGGAACTGCCTCAGACGGATGAATTACATAAAGTAATGGAAGAATAAGGAGCATAGTATGAGAGAGAAAATTTTAACTTTTATAGAGAAGAACAGCCGTATTGACTTAAATGAGCTGGCTATCATGCTGGGAGTAGAAGAAGCCGCAGTTGTGAACGAGCTGGAGAAAATGGAAAAAGAACGTATTATCTGCGGATATCACACTTTGATCGATTGGGATAAGGCAGGCATCGAGAAAGTAACTGCTATGATCGAAGTAAGAGTAACTCCACAGAGAGGGATGGGATTTGATAAGATCGCAGAGCGTATCTACAATTACCCAGAAGTAAATTCTGTATACCTCATTTCTGGTGGATTTGATCTGATGGTTACTTTAGAGGGAAGAACTTTACGTGAAGTTTCCCAGTTCGTAACTGATAAATTATCCACATTAGATCAGGTTTTAAGTACAAAGACAAACTTTATCTTAAAGAAATACAAAGATCACGGTACCATTATGGCTGTACCATCAAAAGATGAAAGGATTATGATGATATAATGAGAGACCCATTATCTAAGACAATTGTGAACATACAACCATCAGGAATCCGGAAATTTTTTGACATCGTAAGTGAAATGGAAGATGCAATTTCCTTAGGTGTTGGTGAACCGGATTTTGATACCCCTTGGCACATTCGTGATGAGGGGATTTACTCCCTGGAAAAGGGAAGAACTTTCTATACTTCGAACGCAGGATTAAAAGAGTTAAAAGTAGAAATTGCCAAGTTCTTAAAGAGAAGATATGAACTGGAATATAATTATAATAATGAGATTCTTGTAACGATTGGTGGCAGTGAGGCGATTGATATTGCGCTTCGTGCCATGCTAGATCCAGGAGATGAGGTACTGATTCCTCAGCCAAGTTATGTTTCTTACGTACCTTGTGCTATCTTGGCAAATGGAACTCCTGTGATTATCGAGTTAAAGGCAGAGAATGAATTTCGTCTTACGGCGGAAGAATTAGAAGCTGCCATTACTCCTAAGACAAAGATTTTGGTACTTCCGTTTCCAAATAATCCGACAGGTGCGGTTATGGAGAGAAAAGATCTGGAGGCAATTGCAGAGGTCGTAATCAAACACGATTTGTTTGTATTAAGTGATGAGATTTATTCTGAACTTACCTACGTGGAGGATGCAAAACACGTATCCATTGCTTCCTTACCGGGAATGAAGGAAAGAACCATTGTAATTAATGGATTTTCCAAGTCTCATGCCATGACAGGTTGGAGACTTGGCTATGCATGCGGGCCGGAAGTGATTATTAAACAAATGCTTAAGATTCATCAGTTTGCCATCATGTGCGCTCCTACTACCAGTCAGTATGCTGCGGTAGAAGCTATGAGAAATGGAGATGAAGATGTAGCTGCCATGAGAGAAGAGTATAATGGCAGAAGAAGATTCTTAATGCACCGTTTCAAGGAAATGGGGTTGGAATGTTTTGAACCTTTTGGAGCGTTTTATGTATTCCCATGTATTAAAGAGTTCGGAATGACATCTGATGAATTTGCAACAGAATTATTAAAAGCGAAAAAAGTTGCAGTTGTTCCTGGAACTGCTTTTGGAGACTCGGGAGAAGGATTTATCCGTATCTCCTATGCGTATTCTCTGGATAACTTGAAACTTGCCATTGGAAGAATTGAAGAATTTATTACAGAACTTCGAGAAAAGAGACAATAATTATGTCTAGATTGAATATTGTATTGCATGAGCCGGAAATTCCGGCAAATACTGGAAATATAGGAAGAACCTGTGTGGCTACTGGGACAAGGCTTCATTTAATAGAGCCATTAGGTTTTTCTTTAGAAGAGAAGCAGTTGAAACGTGCTGGAATGGATTACTGGAAGGATTTGGATGTCACAACCTATGTGAACTGGGAAGATTTCTGTGCCCGAAATCCAGAAGCTAAAATTTACTTTGCGACCACTAAGGGAAAGCACGTTTACAGTGAAGTGGCTTATGAACCGGACTGTTATATTATGTTTGGAAAAGAAAGCGCAGGAATTCCGGAGGAGATCTTAAAAGAAAATCCAGATACCTGTGTGCGGATTCCAATGATTGGAGAGACACGGTCTTTGAATCTTTCCAATTCTGTAGCAATCTGTTTATATGAGGCACTGCGTCAGAATCATTTTGACCATATGAAACTGGAGGGACAGCTCCATCGTTTGAGCTGGGACGAGTAGAATGAGTATTATCAAGGCAAAACAGCTGGTACATGAATTTATCCGAAGAGATGAAGAAGGAAATGTAGAATCCATTACAACTGCCCTGGATCACGTAGATTTAAAGGTGAAACAGGGGCAGTTTATTGCGATTTTGGGACACAATGGTTCTGGAAAATCTACTTTAGCAAAGCATATCAATGCGCTTTTAGCTCCGAGTGAAGGTACTCTTTGGGTTGATGGTATGGATGTGTCGGAAGAAGAAAATGTCCTTGCGGTGCGTCAGAGCGCAGGAATGGTGTTCCAGAATCCGGATAACCAGATTATAGCCAGTGTGGTAGAAGAAGATGTAGGATTCGGACCAGAAAATATCGGCGTTCCTACCGATGAAATCTGGGAGCGGGTTAATTACAGTTTAAAAGCTGTAGGAATGACCAAATACCGGAATCATTCTCCGAATAAGCTGTCTGGAGGGCAAAAGCAGAGAGTTGCGATTGCAGGCGTTGTTGCCATGGAACCTAAATGCATTGTTTTTGATGAACCAACTGCTATGTTAGATCCAAATGGACGAAAAGAAGTGATTGCTACTGCCCATGAATTGAATCGCAGAAAAGGAGTTACAATTCTTCTGATTACGCATTATATGGAAGAAGTTGTTGATGCAGATTATGTCTATGTGATGGAGAAGGGAAATATTATTATGGAGGGAACTCCAAGAGAAATTTTCTCCAGAGTAGATGAACTAAAACAGCATCGACTGGATGTCCCTCAGGCAACCTTAGTGGCAGGGGAACTCCGTAAAAAAGGGGTTAAGATTCCGGCAGGAATTTTAACCAGGGAAGAATTGGTTGAAGCAATCGTGAAAGTGAAAAAATAAAATGTCGATTATATTAGATAAGATTAATTACTGTTACAGCCCGGATACAGCCTATCAGGTACAGGCATTAAAAAATATTAACTTAACCGTAAATGATGGAGAGTTTATTGGAATCATCGGTCACACGGGTTCCGGTAAATCGACTTTGATACAGCATTTGAATGGACTTATTAAAGCTACCAGCGGACACATATATGTAAACGGGCAAGATATTTATGACGAAGATTATGATATGAGATCTCTTCGGAATCAGGTGGGGATGGTGTTCCAGTATCCGGATCATCAGCTTTTCGAGACAACTAATTTTGAAGATGTGTGCTTTGGACCGAAAAATCAGGGATTAGATCGTCAAACAGTTGAGCTTCGTGCATTTGAAGCATTGCGAAGTGTGAAGTTTCCAGAAGATTTGTATTATCAGCCGCCATTTGATCTGTCCGGCGGACAGAAACGAAGGGTTGCTATTGCGGGCGTACTTGCCATGAAACCGCAGGTTCTTATCTTGGATGAGCCTACTGCTGGACTTGATCCGGCAGGCCGGGATGAAATACTGGATTTAATTGCTGATATGCATAAGGAACTGGGAATTACTGTGATTTTGGTGTCTCATAGTATGGAAGATGTGGCAAAATATGTAGACAGGATTATCGTAATGAATCAGGGCTCCGTGATGTATGATGGGATTCCAAAAGAAGTATTCCGGCATTATAAAGAATTAGAGGGAGTTGGACTTGCTGCTCCTCAGGTAACATATTTGATGCATGAGCTTAGGGAAAAAGGCTTAGGGGTTGACCTTGAGGCTACTACAGTAGAGGAGGCCACCGAAAGTATTCTGAAAGCTTTAAATAGTAGATAAAAGGAAAAAGATATGATTCGAGATATTACCATTGGCCAGTATTATCCGGCAGATTCGGTCGTTCATAAACTGGACCCACGTGTAAAATTATTTGCAACATTACTTTATATTGTGGCTTTATTCTGTTTTAAGGGAATTGCGGGACTTGTGATTATTACGCTTCTCTTAATGGGAGCAATTAAGCTGTCTAAAGTTCCTTTTTCTTATATGATAAAAGGATTAAAATCTATTGTGATTCTGGTTATGTTTACCAGTCTCTTTAATTTGTTCTTTACACCTGGAGATGTGGTGCTCTGGGAGTATGGAGTATTTCAGATTTCCAATACAGGTATTACGAATGCGGTTTTAATGACCATTCGATTAATTTATCTGATTCTGGGGACATCCCTTATGACTTTGACTACAACTCCGAATCAGTTGACGGATGGTTTAGAGAAGTCTCTTTCTTTTTTGAGTAAGATTCATGTGCCTGTACATGCCATTGCAATGATGATGTCTATTGCACTGCGCTTTATTCCGATTTTGATTGAAGAGACAGATAAAATCATGAAAGCACAGATGGCAAGAGGGGCTGATTTTGAACATGGGAATTTGATTCAGAAGGCAAAGAATATGATTCCACTTTTGATTCCACTTTTTGTATCTGCATTCCGCAGGGCAGATGACCTTGCCATGGCAATGGAAGCTCGGTGCTATAATGGAGGAAGCGGAAGAACAAAGATGAAGCCTCTTTCTTATAAAAAACAGGATAAAGTTGCTTATTTAATTCTTTTTATATTTTTGGCGATGGTAATTGCTGCAAGAATTTTTGTGCCGTTTCCACAATAGAATTCTGGTACAATGCAAGAGGGCTGTGATATGAAGCGAGTAAAATTAGTAGTGGCCTATGATGGCACCAATTATAGTGGCTGGCAGATACAGCCGAATGCAGTGACTATAGAAGAAAAATTAAATGAAGCCATAAAATCTCTGACGGGTGAAAATGTAAAGGTGACTGGTGCTAGTAGAACAGATGCAGGAGTACATTCTTTAGGAAATGTATGTATTTTTGATACCATGACCAGAATGCCGGCTGAGAAGATTAGTTTTGCACTGAATCAGAGGCTTCCAGAGGACATTGTTGTTCAGGAATCCTGTGAGATATCCATGGATTTTCACCCACGTTTTTCCAAAAGCAGGAAGACTTATGAATACAGAATTTTAAATAGGAAGTTTCCGATGCCTACCCGGCGTTTGGATACTTATTTTTTTCACTATCCATTAGACGTGGGGAAGATGGCGGAAGCCGCTTCTTATTTAGAAGGGGAGCATGATTTTAAGAGCTTTTGCTCTGCGAACTCCCAAGCAGAGACCACAGTACGAACTATTTATAAATGTATTGTTAAGAAAGAAGAGGACATTATTACTATCCGAGTGACAGGAAATGGTTTCTTATATAATATGGTAAGAATTATTGCTGGAACTCTGGTAAAGGTGGGCTGTGGCGATATTGCCCCAGAACAGATTCCGCAGATTTTGTCTGCTTGCGACAGAGCAGCGGCAGGTCCTACAGCACCTGCACATGGGTTAACAATGATTGGGTTATGCTATGAAGAAAAATGGGATTTATAAGTTTTTCGTTCGTGTTTAACTTACAAATAATGTATTTTAGGGATTGACACACGAGAAATCGTGATCTATAATATGAAAGTCTGTGATAGTATATAAATGTAAGCCAAAGCCCCGGCAAGCATTTAGACTATAGATAACATCGAACATGAGAGGAATAGCGTCCGGACATACGAGATTCTGAAATGTTCAACGTAATTTTATCGCTTATATTATCAAGGAGGAAAACCAATGAAAACATTTATGGCTAGTCCTGCTACAATCGAAAGAAAATGGTATGTAGTTGACGCTGAAGGCAAGACTTTAGGACGTTTAGCTTCTGAAGTTGCTAAAGTATTAAGAGGAAAAAATAAAGCAATCTTTACACCACACATCGATACAGGTGATTACGTAATCGTAGTGAACGCTGAGAAGATCAAAGTGACAGGTAAGAAGTTAGATCAGAAAATCTACTATCATCACTCTGATTATGTAGGTGGAATGAAAGAAACTACTTTAAAAGAAATGTTAGCAAAGCACCCAGAAAGAGTTATTGAGTACGCTGTTAAAGGAATGCTTCCAAAGGGACCTTTAGGACGTCAGATGTATACAAAATTATTTGTATATGCTGGACCAGAACACAAACATGCAGCTCAGAAACCTGAAGCTTTAACATTTTAATTGAGGAGGTAAAGAACATTGGCTAGTACAAAGTATTACGGAACTGGAAGAAGAAAATCATCTGTTGCCAGAGTATATTTAGTACCAGGAACAGGTAAGATTACAATTAATAAAAGAGATATCGATGAATATCTTGGACTTGAGACCTTAAAGGTAGTTGTTCGTCAGCCATTAGTAGCTACAGAGACTATTGAGAAATTTGACGTATTAGTAAACGTTAAAGGTGGCGGATACACAGGACAGGCAGGAGCAATCAGACATGGTATCGCTCGTGCATTACTTCAGGTAGATGCTGAATACAGACCAGTATTAAAAGCAGCTGGATACTTAACTCGTGATCCACGTATGAAAGAACGTAAGAAATACGGTCTCAAAGCAGCTCGTAGAGCTCCACAGTTCTCCAAACGTTAATCAAACGTTTCAGAACGATTCAATTCGAATTGCAACTCCTCAGGACTTCGGTCTTGGGGAGTTTTTTGTTTCTTTTATTAATGATAAAACGCGTCCCATGGACTGTATGAGCCATGGTACGCGTCGTTTATCTTATAAAGTTTTTCAGCACTCTTCTTTCATTGGCTTCTTCCAGTGCGATAGACTGTAAGAGAGAGGAAGCAGCGCAGCATTTATCAATGTGTTCACATTCGATTTTTGGCATACTCATAAGAGCAGACTCCTTTTTTTACTTTTTATATAGAATATGTAGAAAAATAAAAAATGTTAATATGGAAAAACTTTACTTTACTCTGCTACTATGTTAGAATACCAAAGATACTATTGTTTTTTTAGATACGGAGGAGAATATGAAGAAGAAAATCGCAGTACTTTTAAGTTTAACAATGCTGTTAGGAACTGCTTTAACAGGATGTGGAAAATCAGGTTCAGATGAAATGGTATACGCAGTAGAAGCTGGTTCTGCAGGAGAAGAAGTTGCCAATGAAAAAGGTTATAAGAGCAATGCAGTAGCTTCCCAGGCTGACGCATTAATGGAAGTTGCTTCAGGAACATCTGATGCAGCCATCATTGACTTATTAATGGCAGGCGCTATGATCGGTGAAGGCACAAGCTATCCAAATTTAGTTTACACAGATAAGCTGACAACAGAGGAATATGGTGTAGGATGTAGAAAAGGTTCTGACCTGGCTTCTTACATTAACGCAGTATTTGCAGAGACTTATACAGATGGATCTTTAATGGAAACTGCGAAAAAATACGGTGTTCAGGAAACTATCGTAAAACAGGAAGCTTGCGAATACACTGCTTCTGAAGACAGTGATGTAGCTTATATTCAGGATAAAGGCACACTGATCGTAGGTGTTACTGAATTTAAACCAATGGATTACAAAGAAGATGGCGAATGGGTTGGCTTTGACGCAGATATGGCTCGCATCGTTGCTGAGAAACTGGGCGTAAAAGTAGAGTTCGTTATCATTGACTGGGACAATAAGATCATGGAATTAGATTCCAAGAACATTGACGTTGTATGGAATGGTATGACTTTAACAGATGAAGTAAAAGAAGGTATGGAATGTACAAACGCATACTGCAGTAATGCACAGGTTGTTGTAGTACCAGCTGAATAAGGAGACAGGATATGTTTTGGACGGTCACACAATCGCTGTTAGGCGGTCTTGCAACCACCTTTGAGATTTTTATATTGACATTGTTGTTTGCATTACCTTTGGGGCTGGTCTTTGCATTTGCATCTATGAGCAAATGGAAGCCTCTTAGCAAGTTAATGCAGCTTATCATCTGGATAATCCGAGGAACCCCTCTTATGCTCCAGCTGATCATTATTTTCTATGGACCAGGACTTTGGCTGGGACACAATATCTGGAGCGGCGGCGAGTCTGGAAGAATTGCCGCAACAGTAGTAGCGTTTTCCTTTAACTACGCCTGTTATTTTTCGGTTATCTTCCGAGGCGGGATCGAGAGCGTTCCAGCAGGACAGAGAGAAGCTGGACAGGTTTTAGGTATGACAAAAAGCCAGATCTTCTTTAAGGTTACATTATTACAGATGATCAAGCGGGTAGTACCGCCTATGTCCAATGAGATCATTACCCTGGTAAAAGATACCTCACTGGCTCGTATCATTGCAGCCTATGAGTTGACTTTTGCGGGATATTCTTTCACGAAATCTGATGGAATCACTTGGCCATTATTCTATACAGGTGTGTTCTATCTGTTATTTGTTGGTATTTTGACATTGTTGTTCAATTACATAGAGCGTAAGCTGGACTATTTTAAATAAGGAGAGGCTGACGATATGGCAATTTTAGAAGTAAAAAACATAGAAAAACATTTCGGCAGCACAAAGGTGCTGGAAGATGTCAGCTTTTCATTAGAGGAAGGTAATGCGCTGGCGATCATTGGTTCTTCCGGTTCTGGAAAGACCACATTGCTCAGATGTCTGAATTTTTTGGAGAAACCGAATAGTGGAAGTATCACTGTAAAAGACGAAGTGCTTTTTGACGCCTCTGCTTCTGAGGCAGATTGGGAGAGAAACCTGCGTAAGAAAAGACTTCATTTTGGAATGGTATTCCAGTCCTTTAACCTGTTTCCACAGTATACGGCTCTGGAGAATGTAACTTTGGCAGAGAAGCTTTTGGCAAAGGAGCGTCCGGACTTTAAACAGCGTAAAAAGGAAATCTTCGCAGAGATTGATAAGCATGGCGAGGAATTGTTAGATCAGATGGGACTTTCTCAGAGAAAAGGTCATTATCCTCATCAGCTTTCCGGTGGACAGCAGCAGCGAGTAGCCATTGCAAGAGCGTTAGCGTTAAAACCGGACATTCTGTGTTTTGACGAACCGACATCTGCTTTAGATCCGGAGCTGACCGGCGAAGTTTTAAAAGTTATTCGCGGTTTGGCAGAGCAGAAGACCACCATGATCATTGTAACTCATGAGATGGCATTTGCCAGAGATGTGGCAGATCAGGTCATTTTCATGGATCAGGGCGTCATCGTAGAACAGGGCGATGCCAAAGAGGTTATCAATAACCCGAAAGAAGAACGTACAAAACAGTTCTTGACAAGATATAGTCAGGAAAACTAATAAAAACTAAATAACTCAGGGGAGCTTGTAAACAGGCTGAGAGGAAGGTTTGACCTTCGACCCTTATACCTGATTTGGATAATGCCAACGTAGGAAAAGAGGATCATATGATATTATGATAGTAAGCGGAGCACGATTCAGGTGCTCCGTTTTTTGTTTTGCAATACCGCTCACGCGCGAAGATTGCGCAAAGCGCAATCTTATTTGTTATTTAAAAAGTGATAAATAAATTAAATATAAATTTAAGAAAGAGGTGCTGTATATGACTTACCACACACAAATGGAGGCCGCAAAAAAAGGAATCATCACAGAAGAGATGAAAGCGGTGGCGAAAAAAGAATACCGAAGTGAGGAGGAGATCCGGGAGCTGGTGGCGAAAGGACAAGTGGCAATCTGTGCCAACCGCCTTCACAGGTGCATTGAACCGAATGGAGTCGGTTCAATGCTTCGGACGAAGATCAATGTTAACCTGGGGGTGTCCAGAGATTGCAAAGATTATGACGTAGAGATGAAAAAGGTCATGGCGGCAGTGGATATGGGAGCAGAAGCTATCATGGATCTTTCTTCCCATGGAAATACCCAGCCATTTAGAAGAAAGCTGACCAGTGAATGTCCGGCTATGATCGGAACGGTTCCGGTATATGACAGTGTCATTCATTACCAGAGGGATCTGGCGACGCTGACAGCAAAGGATTTTATTGATGTGGTGCGGCTTCATGCCGAAGATGGAGTGGATTTTGTAACACTTCATTGTGGGATTACTCGTAAGACCATTGACCAGATCAAAAAGCATAAGCGAAAAATGAATATCGTATCCAGGGGAGGCTCCTTGGTATTTGCATGGATGAGCATGACGGGAAATGAAAACCCATTCTATGAGTATTTTGATGAGATCTTAGACATTTGCCGGGAATACGACGTGACCATTTCCTTAGGAGATGCCTGCAGACCGGGCTGTTTGGCGGATGCCAGCGATGTATGCCAGATTGAAGAGCTGGTTCGTTTGGGAGAATTGACCAAACGGGCTTGGGAAAAAGATGTTCAGGTTATGGTAGAAGGACCGGGACATATGCCTTTAGATCAGATTGAAGCTAATATGAAAATGCAGCAGACCATCTGTATGGGAGCGCCATTTTATGTATTAGGGCCTATCGTAACGGATATTGCGCCAGGTTATGACCACATTACCTCTGCAATTGGAGGCGCTATTGCAGCATCGGCGGGGGCTGCCTTTCTTTGCTATGTAACTCCGGCAGAACATCTTGCCCTTCCGAATGTGGATGATGTAAAACAGGGGATCATTGCTTCTAAGATCGCAGCCCACGCGGCAGATATTGCAAAAGGTGTTCCTCACGCAAGAGATTTAGATGATCAGATGGCAGATGCCAGAAGAAACTTCGACTGGGAGAAGCAGTGGGCGTGTTCTATAGATCCGGAGACCGCAAAGAAGATCCGGGAAGATAGAAAACCAGAAATTGAAGAAAGCTGTTCTATGTGTGGCAAATTCTGCGCGGTACGAAGTATGAACAAAGCACTTAGTGGAGAATATATAGATATTTTGTAATAATTAAGTTGTAATATAATTATTCAACAAACAAATATTGGGCTGAAACGCCTTAAAAAAGGATATTTTTGCAATAAAATCGCAAAATATCCTTTTTTTTGCGGGACACCGTGCTATAATGATAGAGGATCATTCGTCAAAAAATAGAAAAAATGGTAAAAAAAGCATTTTTTTTGTGTAGAATGGTTAAGGAAACTAAAATTGTGTCGATATAAAGAGTAGGGATTTTGTATATAACGGGAGGAATATGACTATGGTTGTCTACAACAAGGAGGACATAGCAAGTTCCAAAAGAGGCTGCTATCCTACCTTGTCTGGTCTGTATAGTATAATTCCAAGAGATGTGCGCCTACATATGGAACGGGTGGGAATTTATGGAGAGATCTTTTGTAAGTATCTTTTGAAGAACGACCTGTTGAAAGTAGAACTGGAAACGGAATTCCTTGAGAATCTGCGAGATATGTATACCTTGCATGACATAGGACGTGCTTTTGTGCCGGTGCGGTTCCAGAATAAGGCCGGAGGCTTGACGGATGAAGAGTATGAGCAGATCAAGAGTCATACCACATTGACACCGGATGTGTTAGACAGCATTTATCAATTGGAGCTGTCTGATGTATTACAGAGAAGACTGTTGAATATAGCCTTGTATCATCACGAACGCTGGGATGGCGCAGGATATCCCTTCCGGTTGAGAGAAGAACAGATTCCTATAGAAGCATCCATCTGTTCTCTGGTAGATGCTTATGATGGAATGACAAGCTGGAAGCCCTATAAGAGTTCGATGGATATAGAAACTGTAAAGAAGATCGTGTTAAAAGAGGCAGGGAAGCAGTTTCATCCAAGCCTGGCATGGGCGTTTGTCTCCTGTGTGGATACTTTTCCAAGGAATCTTGGAGCGAAATGGGAGGCGCAGGCAGGAAGATATTTCTGTACAGATTAAAGACAGATAGGATTGTCGAAGCGAATGAAAGAAAAAAGGACTAAAGGAAAAAAATCTAACGGAGTAGTGGATCGGCAATACCGGAGGATGGAGCTAAGCTCCAAATTTTGGAACAAGATCGATCCGGCCAATCGGTTCAGGCATTGGTATTTAGGTGCAGCCAGCATTACCAGAAGCATTTTCCGAGTGGTGGCAGCGAAACAGACAGTGATCATTCTGTTGGCAATATTGATCATTTTATACATATTAGCTGCTTTTTACACAGGAAGAGGCGAGTTCGTTATCCGACTGGATCGGCCTATGGCAAACGAAGGATTCTTGCTTTCGGAGACTCAGGATTTCAGTGATATGCTGGTTACGTTGAGGAATGATGCAGTAGAAGATGCGACCAACATTACCATTACGGATATTGCAAAAGATGTTATGGATGTGGATGGTGAACATAATGGAGCCAATTACGTTGCTTATACCTTCTATTTGAAGAACAAGACATTAGAAGAGCATGATTACCACTATGAACTGACAGTGCAGAGTACATCCAAGAATGTGGATACAGCTTCCTGGATCATGGTGTTTAAGAATGGTAAACAACAGATCTACGCGCAGGAGAATCCGAATGGTTATGCTGAATGTATTTACAGTAAATGGCAATTCCCATTTATCGAATACGCAGAAGATCCCGACGCTATGCAGTCTGTGGTCACAGATGCAACCCTTGCGCATGTGACGCAGGAGATGATCGACTATAACGAGTTTTACGAGATAGAAGGATTATATGAGTTAAAAGCCATTCCGTGGGAGTCAAAGGATTTGGTGTGTTCAGGAAGCCGGCAGAATATGCAGGTGAACGAAGTTGATAAATATACGGTCGTTATTTGGCTGGAGGGAAATGACCCTCAGTGCCAGAATGATATAATAGGTGGACACTTAGAACTGTCCATGAAGTTTTTCTATTAAGGTATCTTAAAGAATAAAGGAGGATATGAAATGAAAGAATCAAGTGGAAAAACAAAGAAACCAAGTAAAGGGGTAAAGCGGGCTAGATCTCTTCGTAACGTTGTTATGATGGTACTGATCTGTGCTTTAATGCTTTCCGCAGCAACTTATGCATGGTTTACCTTAAGCAAAAATGCTAAGGTTGCTAATCTGACCATGCAGGTAGGAGAAGAAACTTCTCTTATGATCGCGCCAGATACAGATAAGACTGGTAATGCTGGTAAAGCAGGAACTTACGGCAGCACATTGTCTTTCGGTGAGGGTTCAGATGGCGATTACTACATCGAATTTGCATTACAGCCAGCAACAATGAAAGACGATGGTAAGATCTACAAACCAACTTACAGCGATGACGGAAATACTGTGACAGGTGTGGGCACTACTACTGATGCAAACATCATGACTGATGCTTCTACCAGTGACACAGGTGCTTTCTACTGCTATAAGACAACATTCTTCTTAAAGACAGCCGGAAATAAAGAGGTGAAAATTCAGTTAAAAGCTCCAGATAAGACTATGACAGCATATGCAGCTCCAGAAAATGGTGTTGGAACATACCTGATCAATAAGACTTCTGATGATATGGGCGCAGGCGCTATCAGAATTAAATTAAGTGATGGAACAAACAGCATCGTTTACGAGCCATTATCAGACTATTCTTTACCATCAGGTACATATGAATCTGCAG